>DATIXC010000101.1:0-2322 GCA_035518995.1 Methanomassiliicoccales archaeon
GGTCGTCAACGAGGTCTATTGCGACGGGCTTGGGGCTTGCATCGGGGAGTGCCCGGAGGGCGCCCTCACTATCGAGGAGAGGGAGGCTCCGGAGTTCGACGAGCACCAGGTAAAGGAGCACCTCGCCCGGAAGACAAGCAAGGGGCCACAGTTGATGGCGTGCCCTGGCTCAGGGCCGAAGCGCATCTTGTCCCCTAAACCTACTGCGGATGGAGCCAGGCCCACGGCCCAGCTCGCCAACTGGCCGGTCCAGCTGCGCCTCGCCCATCCCCAGGCGCTTTATTTCAAGAACGCCAAGCTCCTCATCGCCGCCGACTGCTCCGCCTTCGCCTATGCCGCCATGCACTCCGACTTCATTCGAGGGCGAGCGACGGTCATCGCCTGCCCCAAGCTGGACGACAATGAGGAGCAGATCGCCAAGCTGGCCGAGATATTCTCCTCTAACGACATCCAGGATGTCAAGGTGGTCCGGATGGAGGTGCCGTGCTGCGGCGGCCTCGTCTCCTTGGTGAGAAAGGCCATGGAACGGACGAAGAAGAGAATACCATTGGACGAGATCGTGATAGCCACCGACGGGACGATCCTGAAGGGATCGATCGAATGAAATGGTCAATCATTGAGGGCCTGCCAACACGCTGCCCTGACCCATCTCGGAGGGCTCTCCGACCCTAGAAGGTCTGCTCCTCCTTCTCGGACTTCTCCTCCTTGGACTTGTCCTCCACCCACTTGAAGTAGTCCGACCTATGCTCCTTCCTCCACTGGTAATCGTCCTCCTCGACGTCGGAGGTGAAGATGATGGTGTACTTCTGCGGGACTCCCTCGTACTCGACCACCGGCTCCTTCAGGCTCTTGTCCACGCGCTTGACGTAGGCGCGCATGAACTCCAGGTCCTCGTGGCCGTACTTCGGGGGCAGGGTGACCACGAAGGTGTTGACCTCGCGCACGGAGTCGAACAAGTAGCGCACGTCCGCGTCCCTGAGCGTGCTGATGAAGCGGTCCTTGTCCTTCCTCCTCTTGGACAGCTGGACCATCCGCTCCGTCCACACCTCCCCCATCTTCGGGATGACCGTCTCCTCGCCTAGCACTTTCCACATGAGGGGTGAATCGCAGGTCCGGTTACAAAAGCTTTCCATCCCTCACTTGCGGGACGGGGGGGTCCCTTTGACCAACAGGACCTCGGCCAGCTCAACGAAGTCCAGATCCTCCTTGAGCAGAAGCCCGCGGACCCTGCGCGCGTCTATCCTGGTGCAGGGCATCTCTGCGTACGCCTCGCCCTGGTCCAACCCCCCTACCATGATGGCGCCGATCACCCTTCCATCCTTGAGCACCAGCTTCCTGTACGACCTTCCCGGGTCGCCTTCCACCCGCACCCTCATGCCGCTGGGGTCCTTGGGCTCCCTGGTCTCACCGATGGATACCAATGGCAGTCCGAGGAAGCTGACCGCGCTGATCTGGACCCCTCCGGGGTACGCCTGGCCCCCGCCCGCCATGCTCTCGCCGGCGAACCGGCCCTGCTCATAGGCGATGGGCCAGAGGGTCAGGGGCGCGGCCCTCCCGGAGATGAGCTCCTTGGCCTCGGCGACGTCCCCCGCGGCGTGGACGCCGGGGGAGCTGGTGCGCATGAGATCGTCGACGACCACGCCGCGCCTGACCGATAATCCAGCGCTCGCCGCCAGGTCGGCGTTCATCCTAACCCCCTTGGCCGATACCACCAGGTCGCACTCCAGGACCTTGCCGTCGGACAGCCTCGCCCCCCTCGCCCGCTGCGGCCCTAGGACCTCGACCACGTCCGACCCGAGATGCACGTCGATGCCGGTGCGCCGCAGGTGCTCCACGACCAGGTCCGCCGCCGCCCGGTCTATGTTCTGCGACAGGACCTGGTGCGATGCCACGGCCAGATGCACCTTCAGTCTGCGTTCGTGCAGGGCGATGGCCGCCCCGATCCCTACCAGCCCTCCCCCCATCACCACCGCGGAACTGGCATCGGATACCTCGGAGGAGATCGCCCGGGCGTCCTTGAAGGTCCTGAGCACGTGGACCCCCGGCAGCTCCCTCCCCCTAAGCTCGTGCAGCACCGCCGAGGAGCCGGTGGCCAAAAGCAGCTTCCTGTAAACCAGCTTGGAGCCATCGTCCAGCAGCACCACCTTGCCCGAAGGGTTGAGGCTGACGGCCTTGCGGCCGAGGAGGAGCTGTACTCTATTCCTGTCATAGAAGGCGGGAGGCCGATAGGTCAGGTTCTTCTCGGTGTACCGGCCGGAGATGTAGTCCGTCAGGTAGCAGCGCGAGTAGGGCATCGCCTCCTCGTCCCCGACCACGGCGATC
>DATIXC010000102.1:0-3812 GCA_035518995.1 Methanomassiliicoccales archaeon
CTCTATCAATGACGGGGACAGCCGCAGCACGTCGTTCTCCGTTAGGACGCCGACGAGACGTCCGTCCTTCAAGACAGGGAGCCGGCGCAGCCTCAGGTTGGCCATCCTCTTGGCAGCGTCCGATACGCTCTCCTTCGGCCCGATGGTGATCAGGGGCGTGGACATGATGGCAGCGATGCGCACTTTAGAGGGGGACCTCCCTTCGGCCACGACCTTCTGCACCAGGTCCTTCTCCGTGACCATTCCGATGGCCGCACCGTCCTCGAGTATTATCAGGCTCCCGACATCCTCCTGCCTCATCAGCTTGGCTGCGGACTGGGCAGTGATGTCGGAGCTCGCCGCGCGGGGGTTGCGGGTCATTATCTCCTCGACCAAGATGTCCTTCGCCTTTTCCTTCATGGTCATTACTAAGTTGGGATAGCGATAAAAGGCTTTTCCGACGTCCCCCGTTTCTGTATAAGCCATCAACCTGCAGGCAGAGAAGCAGTCCATCTCTTCTGCCTCCAGAAATATTAAACTAGGTGCGCGGACAATGATATTTACAGTATTTACTTTTCATAGGCCATGTCCAAAGATGTCACCTTTTCATTCCCGCTCCTCCATGGCTTTCATTCCAAGCCTCGCATCTCGTTTCCGTTATCGATTCAGCCAGCAAGGACAAGGAGGTGCCAATGCATAGCTCCGTCCCGACCAGAATATTTTATATGCGTTCGTCAAGCATCTATTCCAATGGCAAGCGATCATCCTCGGTTCTAGCGCGATGAGCTTTGCATCTGGAGGTCAAGTCGATGAACGACATCGAGGGCGAGCACGCGGTCAGGATCGCCCGAAAGACTATCGAGGCCGAGGCCAAGGACGAGGAGCCTGGCCAGATAGACGCGCCTGGCAGCTTCCGCGAGAAGAGGGGGGTCTTCGTGACCATCCACACCTATCCGGAGATGGGCCTGCGCGGGTGCATCGGATATCCCGAGCCGGTCTTCTCCCTGGGAAAGGCGCTGGTGAAGGCGGCGCAGGGCGCCTGCCACGACCCCCGGTTCCCGTACCTCAGGGCCGACGAGCTGAAGACGGTGGTGGTCGAGGTCAGCATCCTCACCCCTCCCGAGGAGATCAAGGCCGAGGACCGCAAGACCCTCCCATCGAAGGTCGAGGTGGGCAAGGATGGTCTTATAATGGAGATGGGATACTTCCGTGGGCTGTTGCTGCCACAGGTGGCCACGGAATGGAACTGGGACGCGGAGACCTTCCTCGCCCAGACCTGCGTGAAGGCGGGGCTGACGCCGGACTGCTGGCTGGACAAGCGCTCCAAGGTCTTCAAGTTCCAGGCCGAGATATTCGCCGAGAGCGGGCCGAACGGCAAGGTGAGCAGGAAAGCCCTAGAGTGATCGGATGGACCTAGTCGTCGAGGGCAGGGCCTGGTACAAGGGGAAGCTGCAGCACGTTTGCATCGGCATCGAGCACGGGCGCATATCCAGGGTCAAGAAGGCGCTCAAGGGGGAGAGGCACCTTGACTTCAATGACAGGATAATCCTGCCTGGAGCGATCGACGTACATACGCACATGCGCGAGCCAGGCATGACCAGGAAGGAGGATTTCTCCTCAGGCACGACCGCCGCCGCCTTCGGAGGGGTCACTTGCGTGTTCGACATGCCCAACACCAAGCCGCCGTCCATCCTCAGGGAGGACGTGATGGAGAAGAAGGAGCTGGCCTCCAAGAAGGCCTGGGTCGACTTCGGGCTGTTCGGCGGGGTCTCGGACGCCTCCAACCCCCTGCGCATCGCGGACCAGGTGGTCGGCTTCAAGATATACATGTCATCGACCACGGGCGCCATACTCCTCCCCGAGGACAAGGGCATCAAGCGGGCCATGGGCATGATCAAATCCACCGGGAAGGTGGTCAGCGTCCACGCCGAGGACGAGGACCTCATCGCCAAGCTCGACGAGGCAAGCATCAAGGACCATGCCCAGGCCCGCCCGACGCGCGCCGAGGGCTCGGCCATCGAGAGGCTCGCCCAGTTCTCCAGGCAGAACAAGGTCAATGTCTGCCATGTGAGCAGTAGGGAGGGCATCGAGGCCCTGGCAAAAGGCGAGTTCACCAGCGAGGCCACCCCGCACCACATGCTGCTGGACCTATCTTCATGCGCGCGCAAGGGCTTCTGCAAGGTGAATCCACCATTGCGCCCCAAGGCCGACAAGGAAGCCCTGCTGGCCGCCTTCGCCGCTGGGAAGATAACCCTGCTGGCCTCGGACCACGCCCCCCATACGATCGAGGAGAAGGAACTGGAGTTCGAGGTCGCTCCCTCCGGGGTCCCGGGGGTGGAGACGTCCTTCCCCCTGATGATGGCCCTGGCCAGGAAGGAGCAGGTCGGGCTCGGTACCTTGGTAAAAGCGGCCTGCGAGATGCCCGCGCAGGTCTTCGGTCTTCGCAAGGGCGTCATCGAGGAGGGAAGGGACGCCGACCTGATGGTGCTGGACCCGAGGGAGGTCACCAGCATAAGCGCCAGGAGGCTCCATTCCAAGTGCGGATGGACGCCGTTCGAGGGCCACGAGGCCATCTTCCCTCAGGCCGTCTTCCTCCGTGGGCAGCTTTTGATCGAGGAGGGAGGGCTGGTCGGTGAGCGTAATGGGAGGGACGTGGTTGCCAGGCATAGGGTTCCCGCTTGACCTCTCCGAGCTGGAGGGCCGGAGATTCGATTGCCTCGATGATTGCCAGCTCTGCTGCCTTTGCCAGCCCGAGCTACTACCCCAGGAGGAGCAGTTCTTCAGGCGCAACTTCCCCCAGCGCATCGTGACCCGGCGCACCCCGCATCGGCACACCGCCCTAGCGCTCAAGAAAGGGAGCGGTCCCTGCACCTTCCTGGACGATAGGCGCTGCTCCGTCTATCCCAATCGGCCACATTACTGCCGCCAATTCCCCTTCCACGTGCACCTGATGGACAGGGTCCAGGTTTCCCTGGACCTTTCCTGCCGAGGCGTCTGGGCGGACAGCGGCGAGGACGCTACCGGCATAGGGTTGAAGCTGGTCAGCGAGAATGAGCGACAACTACAGGCCGGCCTGGAGGAATCTAGATCGGTCCACAGACAATTCCTGGCGAACTGCAGGGATGCCGGCATCAGGGTCCTGCCCAAGGACCTAAGGACGAGGTTCGAGGCGGTCTCTAGGCACGCCGCCGACCTGTCCTTCCTCGGCTGGATGCTGGACCAGTCTATGGAGGACGAGCCATTGGACCTGGAGCGGCACACATCGGAGTCGTCCATGGACGCGGCCAAGAGCGACGAGCTGCGCCAGGCGGCCATGGAGGTCTCCTTGGAGTCGCTGTCCTCGGAGGACCCGATGTCATCCCCCGTCTATTGCGATGCCGATGGGGATTGGACCGTGTTCATCTCTTCCGATGGCGAATTGGACGTCTATCAGCTGCTCGAGGAAGGCGGCATGGAGCGGAAGCGTGGGATCGACCCCAAGAAGGTCCCGCTGCTGGCGCCTGAGGGCATGGGCGCCAAGCTGTTCGTGGACTACCTCAACCTGCTCAACAGCCGCGATTCGGTCCTCGGCTCGGCCTACTACCTGTTGGACGAATATGGATACGACGACGAGCTGCCCAACGTGTACTATGGGGTGCTAGCCTCCTCCGGCCTGGACCTGCTGTGGCGCTCGTCCCTCATCGCCCACCTCAATGGTGGGGTGCTCGATGACAACGGCGTGAGGGAAGGCATAATCTTCTACGACATGGACCGCTTGGACGCGCCCACGATCGGGGCCTTCATGTGATCACTCCAATGCATCGATCCGCTTGTTCCAGTCGGCGTCCTCGTCA
>DATIXC010000103.1:0-6013 GCA_035518995.1 Methanomassiliicoccales archaeon
CTCGCCTTCATCGACGCCGACAAGCCCTCTTACGATTACTATTACGAGAGAGTGCTAAGAATCCTGAGGACGGGAGGAGTGATCGCCTTCGACAACATGCTCTGGAAGGGCGGGGTCCTCGACCCCAAGGGCAAGGACGCCAGGGCCATCCATGCATTGAACCGCAAGCTGGCCAAGGACGAGCGCGTGGACAAGGTCCTCCTGACGGTCAGGGACGGCATAATGCTGGTCAGGAAGCGGTAGGACGATTTTCCTGAGGATGTGACCAGAAAACGGTCACTTGTGCTCGTTCTCCTCAAGTATCGTGACCATAGCATAGGTCTTCTTGCGCGGAAAGCGCAAAGAGGTGAAGGGAATGAGTCACAAGAACGACGAGTGCGACATCGAGACGCTAAAGAAGATGAACAGCCTGGGCATGGCCTGGCGGGTATCCTTTTCCGCGGTAAGCGCCCTGTCCTGGTTGGGCTTCTTCATACTATGGCTGGCCTTCTACGCCAGCGACTACAATGCCTATGAGAACATCGCCATCATCATACTCTCCGCGGTGGTCTTCGTGGCCCTAAACGCCGCGATCTGGGTGCCGTTCGGTATGAAGTTCGCGGAGAGCGAGCCGAGGCACAGGACCACGGGAGCGGACATCGTGTCCATAATCGCTGGAGTCGGATGGCTGGCATTCCTGGTGATCTGGCTGATGGTGTACGCGGGCGACTACGACATCTACCAGAACATCGCCGTGTTCATCGTCTCGCTGCTAGCCTTTGGCGGGGTCTCGGCCGTGGCACACGCCCTGGGCTGGTCCCGTGGGACGAGGAGCGCGTAGAAAAACACCTTCCACTAATTTTCATTCTTACTGGCACCGCAAGGGTTCAAGGTTAAATATTTGAGTTCACAATCAAGCATTGTGACTACCATCTCAGGATGCAGGATCGAGATCGCCTACATCGACCCGGTCACCTACTCGAGCGTCGTGAACCATCCCCTGAGGAAGGAGATCCTCCGCACCCTTTACCGCATGGCCCTGGACGGGCCTGTTTCCAAGCAGAAGATAGCCGACAAGCTCCAGCTCGACTACCATCAGCTCGTCTATCAGCTGAACAATCACCTTCGGGATTTCTGGACCGTGGCCGAGGAGCAGAAGGTCCGTGGGACCAGGATGGAGCTGATCGCCCCCAGCAACCCCTACACCGTCTTCATCGCCCTGGGGAAGGAGCAGAGGCTCTATGTCTTCGATCCCCTGGCCAACCTCTTCGGCCCCTTGTCCAAGGTCGGTACGAGGTGCGATGTCTGCACGGAGAAGGAGGCGGCAAAGTGCATGAAGTATGTGGAGAAGGGATGCTCCTGCGGCAGGCCGTCCACCGAGGCCGAGCTCTCCATTCTGAAGGCCAACGGCAGGAAGCAGCCGTTCAGGCCCTTGGACAACGCGATACTCTGCGCGCTCCGGGGCATCCCCAGCGGGGAGAAGTGCGTGGTCAGCATACCCTGCGAGGGCTGCGCCTTTCTGAAGAAGACCATCCGGATCGACGGTCTTTGAGAGGGAGGTCCGCTGCCGCCTTACATTCCGGCTAGATTTCCGCCGAGCGGGCGAATTCATTTAACCTGAGCCGCAGATGTCCATATGGCGATCAAGAACATGGTTCGCGTCGATGAGATGAACCGGAGGATTCTGAGGCTCCTCATGACCAATGGCAAGATGACCTACAACGAGGTAGCCCAGAGGCTAAGGAGGTCCCCCTCCACCATCCGGGACCGCATCCGGAGGATGGAGGACGACAAGGTCATTCTTGGCTATGTCGCCCAGGTCAGCGCCGAGCGCATGGGCATGAAGGCGGAGGGCATTCTCATGGCCAATCTGGCGGAAGGCGTGGGCCCAGACCACCTGCTTCCCTTGGCGAGCGTGCCAGGCGTTCTCGAGGTGCTCCAGGTCAGCGGGCGCAGGAGGATAATGATTCGCCTCCAGGCCGAGGACAATCGGTCATTGGAGGAGACGATCGACCGCGAGATACTCCCCCTGGGCCTCGTGGACGTCGAGCTGCGCATCATCACGGAGAGCATCGCGCGCTTCCCGGGGCCCGATCACACGGACGTGGGATCATAATGCCCTGAGAAGGGCCTGGACGAGGCCGGGGATATCTTCACCCATTTCTCCCAGTCTCGAGGGACCCAGACGTTGAAGGCCCGCTCGAACTGCGAGATCAGCGATCCGAGCTCCGGCGCATCGTCGCCGCTGATGCGGTCCATCACCGCACCAGGACCGAGCTGGTGCTGCTCCACCTTGCCACGGATGTAGATACTGCCGCCATGGATGCCCGCCCCCAGGTGCATCCCGACCGGGGACCTGTCGCCCTGGCCGTTCATGTTCAGTACCACGATCGTCCCCCCGGCCATGTACTCGCCCAGGTAGTCTTTGGAGGTGCCACCGATGACCATGTCCGGTTTGGTCCCGCCGTACTCCTTCATGTGGATGCCCACGCGGTACCCGGTGTTCCCCTTTATCAGGAAGGTCCCCCCTCGCGCGGCTAGCCCGGTGACGTCCCAGGCATTCCCGTGCACGATGATCCTGCCTGAGTTCATGGTGTTCCCGGTCATGTCCTGCGCGTTGCCGAACACCTCGATCGTCGGACCGTCCAGGAACGCGCCGAGATTGTTGCCAGGGGTCCCATGGATCTCGATGTACAGGTCCTTGCGGTCGGCGGTTGAGGCGATGTAGCGATGGCCCATGACGCCTTCCAACACGATATGCCTCTGCCCTTCCTGCATGAGCTGGCGTACGAGCTCGTTGAGCACCTTGTAATGGATGAGGCGTCCCTCCGCGTCCCGCCGGTCGGCGTGAATGACCACGCGGTCCTCCTTCCTCTCGATGGCCGTGGCAGGGTCGAAGGGCTCGAGCCTCCTCCTCTCGCCCCAGACGTCGAAGGAGTTCACCCCCAGCCCTCCCCCACGTGCTTCACGCCCATGATCTCTGCTATCTTCGAGTTGGGCCCGAAGTAGCGGAGGCGGTCGCGGTTGCCCACCAGGCTCTCCACGGAGTCGATGCCCATCGCGCCCAGGATCTCCTTCAGCTCCTCGTTCCAGGAACGGAAGAGGCGGACCACACGCGCCGCCCCGACCTCGGGGTCCAGGCGCGCGACGAGCTCCTCCCTCTGGGTGGCGATGCCCCAGGAGCACACGCCCCTGTGGCATTGCTGGCACACCCGGCAGCCCATGGCCACCAGGGCCGCCGTGCACACCATGACCGCGTCAGCGCCCAGGGCTATGGCCTTGATCATGTCCGCCGAGGAGCGGATGCTCCCGCCCGCGAACACGGTCACGCGGTTCCTCAACCCTTCCTTGGTAAGGCGCTGGTCGACCACGGAGATGGCGACCTCGATGGGCAGGCCCACATGGTCGCGTATGATGCGCGGGGTGGAGCCGGTGCCGCCTCTGAAGCCGTCGATGGTGATGAAGTCGGCCCCCGCCCGAACGATGCCGGAGGCTATGGCGCCGACGTTGTGCACCGCGGCTATCTTCACGCCGATGGGCACCTTGTACTCGGTGGCCTCCTTGACCACGGATATGAGCTGCTGCAGGTCCTCGATGGAGTAGATGTCGTGGTGCGGGTAGGGGGAGAGAGCGTCCGTGCCCAGGGGTATCATCCTGGTCTGCGAGATTAGGGCGCTGACCTTCTCGCCGGGGAGATGCCCACCATGGCCAGGTTTGGCGCCCTGGCCGATCTTGATCTCCACCGCCGCGGTCCTCTTGAGGTAGTCGCCGGTGACCCCGAATCTTCCCGAGGCCACCTCGCTCACCACGTTCTGCGCAAAGGGATTGAAGTCCTTGTGCAGACCGCCCTCGCCAGAGCCGGCGAGGATGTTCAGCTCCTTGGCGGCGGCGAAGAGGGCCTTCTGGGCGTTGTACGAGACGGAGCCGAGCGAGATGTGGCCGATCATTATGGGCATGTCCATGGCCACCATCGGGCCCGGGTCCTTGTCCATGCGCAGGCGGTCGTTCCCCTTGACGTCGAGGAAGCCCTTGCGCCCCCCCACGAAGGTGGTGGTCTCCACCACCTCCCTAAGGGGGTCGATGGCCGGGTTGGTGACCTGCGCCGCGTCCAGGAGCATCTCGTCGAACATCACCGGGTACGGGATGTCGGTGCCGCACGAGGTGAGGAGCACGCCTCCCGTGGTGGCCTGGGACATGATCCCGCGGCGTACGCGCTCGTTGAAGTTGGCGTGGGGCGGGAACATCGACGGGATCTGGCGGATCTCGATGCATTGGGCCGGGCAGACGTTGAGGCAGCGCCCGCAGGCGACGCAGCCGCCGATGGGTTTGACCGCCCCGTCCACGAATTCCAGGGCGCGGAACGAGCACTCGGAGACGCACTTCTTGCACTTCCTGCACAAGTCCTGGTCCACGTAAGGCCGGAAGCGGTCCGGCGCCTCGAGCTCCATGCGCCTCCTCGGAGAGGAGTGCTGGGCCATCACGGCACCCCCAGGAAGGGGTGCTCGGTCCCGGTGCGGATTAGGCCCTTGCCCACCTGGGCCATCATAGGGCTCCCAGCGTTCGGCGTCCAGGTCTCGGCGTCCGGCTCCACCACCCGGACCGCGCACTCCTCGCTGGCGACGTACGCGGTCTTGCCGTCCATCGAGCGCCCGCAGAGCAGAGGACGTAGCTTCTTGCGGTCCGCGAGGGCGATCAGCGTCATCTCCGGCTCGCTGCGCCCGACTATAATGCTGAAGGGCCCGTTGAGGAGGGCCTCCTTGTAGGTGAGCCTCAACCATGTGGCCAGGCGAGCGCTCTCCGGGTCCAGGCGCCGGATGTCCTGATGGTACCATGGCGCCATAACGAAGGCCGCGGCCTGGATCGGGAGCCCGTGCTTGCGCACCAGCAGGTCCCAGGTGTAGGCCACGACCTCCGTGTCCGTGAGCACGGAGCAGCGGTATCCGGCCATCTCCACGAACTTGCGGTTCACCCCGTAGGAGGTGATCTCGCCGTTATGGCAGACCGACCAGTCCAAGATGCTGATGGGATGCGCCCCTCCCCACCATGCGGGAGAGTTGGTCGGGAAGCGCGAGTGGGAAAGCCACATCTTCCCCGAGTAACGGCCCAGGTCGTAGAACTTGGAAATCTCGTGGGAGTAGCCGTTGCCCTTGAAGACGGCCATGTCCTTGCCGCTGGAGACGCAGAGGGCGCCCGCAATATCAGCGTTGATATGCATGGCCAGCTGGACCATGAGGTCGTCGTTGGAGAGGTCGGTGCGCCCGCGCCACTCCAGATTCCTGTTCGGGTGGAAGAAGCAGCGCCAGATGATGGGGAGCGGGGGGCGCATGCTCTGGACCTTGTGGGTGTAGACCATCTCGTCCTTGGTGATTGAGCCAAGGGACTTCAGCAGCTCCTCCACCTCGGTCTTCGCCTCCTCGTTGTCGAGGAAGAACTGCATGCAATAGTCTTCGCGGTGCTCCGGGAACAGGCCATAGCAGGCGTAGCCCGCCCCGAGGCCGTTCTCCCTCTCTCCCATGGTCTCGAGCATCCGGCCGATGGATTCCCCGGAGATGCGGCCGCCCGCCATGTTGATGCATCCGGCGATGCCGCATCCTCCCATCTGGTAGGTCAGCCCTGGGGGCCTGGTGGCCCCGTATCTCTCTGGGATAGGTAGCTTCGTGTCTCGCATACCTTCCAACGCATCCGGCCGGATGATTTCTCGAGCACGCTTCGAACCTGACATGTCCGTCCTTATCCTATGCTGGCATTTCTTATCCAGGCTATCTCGGAGATGCGCGAGGTGCTGGAATTCCATCCACCATCTCCGCTAGCGATGCTCGCTCAGACTTCGGAACCTAATTTTAAGCGTTTGTGCTGCCTTGAATCGTTTAAGAATATTTTTCTACGAAATCAGGAATAATAAATAGAAATTAGTAAAAATATTACGATAAAAGTAAAAAACATAGGTATAAATTAGACAAATTGCGGATCGAGATGAATTCACGAGGTCGGTACGGCCCATTTAGTCCCAAGCGACCGACCAAGGTAATTCGGG
>DATIXC010000104.1:0-6924 GCA_035518995.1 Methanomassiliicoccales archaeon
TCCTTCCAGTTGGCTTTCCTGGGCGGGCTGGCCTTGAACGCGGTCTTCTTCGGTTTGGATGGTATCGGGAAGGAAGCGGAGGACGTCCCTTCGGTGTCCACCCTGAGCCGCGTGGTTATCGGCTCGTAGGCGTCTAGGGTCCATGGGCCTCTGGTGCCCGAGCCGATGCGGTGGGGCGCCTCGAACTTCTTCGCGCTGACCGTCATAAGAGCCGCCATGGCCACGAAGTAGCCCGCGCAGACCACCAGCGTTAGCCACCATTGGTAGGGGAACACGAAGGTGATCAGGAGTATGGCCAGCAGGCCGAGGAAGATGACGTAGGATATGAAATGGGCTATGGCCCTGCCATCCCTGGCCGCCGCTCCCAGGTTCTCGTAGTTGATGTGGCGGACGATGGGGATCAGCTCCTCCTCGATCATGTACAACGTCCATATAGTGAGGGCGAGAGCTCCAACGAACAAGGCGATGTGGGCCAGGGAATTGGTGAAGGCCACGCCCATCAGCATGACGAAGTAGGCGGTAAGCCCGTACTCGATGCGCCTCCCGCGCTTGAACAGCTTGAAGGAGCTGGGGAGGACGATCTTGCCCATGGTGCGCGACATCACGGCCGCGCTGTGCTTGATCGAGGACGGCATCAGGTGGCTGAAGCCCCGGTAGAGGATGTCGCTGAAGCGCATGAAGATGGGCGTCAGCACGCTCATGATGAAGCAGAAGAGGCCGGCGAAGGCGTTGAGCTCGGACCCTCTGGTGGCGTTGGCGGCAGTCGAGCCTACGCTCGCGTACATTATCGATTCGGCTCCGCGGCCGCACATCGATGAGCCCATGAAGGTGGCGGCACGACCGGAGAAGCCCAGCAGATAAGCGATGGCGCCGGTGGTTATCAGGTCTCCAAGGATGACCAGGGGGATGGCCATCACCACGATGATGGCGATCGAGCCGAACATCGCTGGGTTGATCAGCATGCCGAAGAACACGAAGAAAATGGCCACGAACACGTCCCTCAGCGGTCCTAGCTTGACGTCGAACCTCTCTGAGAGCTTGGTCTCGGCGAACACCATGCCGAGGAAGAATGCACCGATTATCGCTGGAACGCCGCAAGCGATGGCCAGCCAGCCGGAAAGGAACACCAGGCCCAGGGCGAAGAGGATGAAGAGCTCGTCGTTCTTTATCCTTTGGAAATAGACGGCGGTCTTTGGTACGACCCAGATGGCGAGCAGGATGAAGAAGGCATAGAACGCCACCACCCCGACCAGCATCAAGGCGAAGTTGCTGGCTCCCAGGCCAACTTTCCCGCTGGGGATCACCAGGCTGCCGACGACCGTCAGCACGATCATGGAAATGAAGTCCTCGACCACGACCATTCCCAGCAGGAACTCGGTCTCGGGGGAGGAGAGCTTCTGCAGCTCCATCAGCGACTTGCCTGTAATAGCGGCGCTGCCCATGGCCACCACCCCAGCCAGGAAGATCGTGTCCACGATCGGCCATCCCAGGGCGAGGCCGAGGATGATCCCAAGGAAGAAGTCGATCCCGGTGTTCACCATCGCCAGGATTATCGCCGGGCCCTTGGTCTTCTTCAGCTTGGAGATTGAGAACTCCAGGCCGACGAAGAACATCAGCAGTATCAGGCCGATCTGGGACATGTAGGCGATGAAGGTGGTGTCCGTGACCAGGCCATTGTAATCAAAGCCGAACAGCGTGATATGGATGAAGGGACCTATCACCACGCCAGCGAGGATGTATCCGATGATGACGCTCTGCTTGAACCGGGTGGCCAGCCCTGCGCCGATGAAGGCGAAGAGCATGATTATCCCTATCTCCATCATGACCTGCAGCGTATCGACCATTTCTGTCGCTCTTCCCCGGTTCCCTGCCCGTTGTTCCGCGTTCTGCGGCGCGTAGATCGCACTGGCCTTCTGCCTGCCGTGGCTCTCGTTATCTGTCTGACAGCATTTATGGTCTGATCGGAGCCCTCATTGCCAGTTTTTTCTGTATCCAGATTATTTATTTTCAGCATTCGCCGTTCCTTGCGAAAGGAATAGCGAGCTAGTGCATCCCGCTTCCCATAATGCATGTGCTTAATACAAATATCTTTCTAGCCAGTAAAACAAAGTGATATGCAATTGTTTGGAGCATCTGGATTGTCTGACGATTGACCGACGTATGTTCTTGTCCGAGTGGGAGATCATCCTCTAGTCTGCCCTTGAATTGCGTAGGGCGTATGAATGATACTTCAAATTGACAACTACCAAATTCATATTCGTTCATCTGAGGTGCGCCTTGATCGAAGTGGACGGTTCCGAAGGGGAGGGTGGTGGCCAGATCCTACGCACGGCCATAGCGCTGTCCGCTTTGACCGGGAATGAAGTTCTGGTGCATAGCATCCGCTCCAAACGGGATAACCCCGGGCTCCAACCTCAGCATCTCTGCGCCGTGAATGGCGTGGCCAGATTATGCGATGCCAACATGAGGGGCGCCTTCGTGGGCTCTGACAGGATCGAGTTCTCTCCTGGAAAGGTCAGAGGGGGGAGCCATCGCCTTTCGGTCGGTACCGCGGGAAGCGTGACCTTGGTATTGCAGGCCTGCATGCTCGCGAGCGCGAGAAGCGATGAAGAGTTCAGGTTCGAGGTGACGGGAGGGACGAACGTACGTTGGTCTCCTCCCATCGATTTCTACAGATGGGTCCTCTTCCCCTATTTGAAAAGGATGAAAGGCGACGCGTCGCTCATCGAGGCCGTCCGAGGGTTCTATCCAGAAGGTGGTGGTAGGGTCGCGGCGGCTTGGATACCTCCGACCTCTTTCTCCCCCCTTAGAATAACAGAAAGGGGCGACCTTCGCGGCATCCTGGGGAGCGTCTACGTGCAAGGCCTACCCTCGCACATCGGCAAGAGGCTGGGGGATGCGGTCAGGAAGGAATTCCTAGGTGCAACCGTTCGCTTGGAGGGCGAGCATACCCAAGGGACCTCGAGGGGCGCAGGGGTTTTTCTCGCCGCCGATTTCGCCAATTGCCGTCTGAGCGGAGATTCCCTTGGAGAACGAGGGGTCTCGGCCGAAGAGGTGGGCGGGAAGGCGGCCAGATCGCTCAAGGCCGAGCTGGATTCCGTCTCCACGGTCGATGTGCACTCCTCGGACCAGCTCCTCCCTTACATGTGCCTGGCCGATGGACCTTCCTCGTTCTTCGTGAGGGAAGTCACAGGCCACCTGGCCGCCCAGGTTGATCTTCTGTGCAGGTTCCTAGACGCCAAAGTGTCATTCACCGCGATGGAACGGGGAGCAAGGGTCGACGTCTGGCCTAGCTATACATATAGCTAGATTTCTTCTTCGAGGTTTCATCTTCGGTCGCGGCCTTCTTCTGGATGTCCTTCAGGGTGTCCTCAATGAGCGCGGCCTCCTGCAGCAGCGGCTTCAGGTCCAGCTCGACGTGCAACAGCATCCGGTCGATGACGGTCATAATCGCCGCGGCCGCCCTCGCATCCGGATACTCGGCATGCGCCTCAGAAAGGAGGGTGATGACATCGAAGTCCCTCGCCACGCCCTCGTTCAGCAGAACGCCTGCGAGGCCAGCGATCACTCCGTTCTCGAAGGACTTGACGTCGATCTGCTTCAACACTTGCCTGGCCGCAGGGGTAGATCCGACTCCAAGGACGTTTATCCCTTCCCCGGCTTGTTTGTTGTTGGAGCCAGAGACGACGTACTCGGCGACGTCCTTGTTCGCCGCCATAGTTTGGGCATAGGCCTCCATCCGCTCGGACTCCTCCTTGCTCAGCAGCCCTTCCGGAGAAATCACCATCTTGCACTTATGGTCCTCGACCCAGTCCATCATGGTTATGGCCAAGGTCTTGAGAATGTCCTGGGCGGGCTGGAACTCGGACACGAACACCACCACCTTCTCCTGGCCCTTCGTGCCCAGGGAGCCTCCGTACACCCTCACCGGGCTCAGAGGCGCGCCCTCCCGAATCAGGGATATCGAGGGGAAATAGACGGAATCGACGATCGCGATCTGCTCCAGGTTGAGGAAGCTGACCAGATAGTTGGCGACTATGGAGCCCACCAGGCCCACCGATGGGAAGCCATCGAATACGTAGGCTCCTTTGATGTTCTTCTCCTTGATGTCGATGATGTCGATGCCGTTCATCGACCAGCTAATTCGCTTTTCCTGTACTTTAGGATATGCGGCTGCCTAGGGGCTCCGGAAAAGCTTTATCTTCAGTCCCCTCCTTGATTGCGTACAAATGAGGCCGCACGTCATCATCAACTGCGCCATGAGCGCGGACGGCAAGATCGCGGGCAAATCCCGGAAGCAGGTGCGCATTTCCTCGCAGGAGGACCTCGAGCGAGTGAGGAAGCTGAGGTCGGAGAGCGAGGCCATTCTTGTCGGGGTCAACACCGTCCTGGCCGATGACCCGCACCTGACCGTGAAGGGACTTAGCCGAGAGGAGGGGCCGATCCGGATCGTCCTGGACTCGAATGGCCGCACCCCTGATGGCGCAAAGGTCCTCAACGAAGGCGCCCGCACATTGATCGTCACCAACAAGAGCTGCGCACGCACGTGGCCAGGGGCCGAGGCCCTCCGCATAGGGGAGGGGCTCATCGACCTTCACGAGCTGATGAGGGAGCTCGAGGCCAGGAAAGTCCAGAGGCTCATGGTCGAGGGCGGGGGCGAGACCATCTGGTCCTTCTTCAAGGCCGGGCTTGTGGACGAGTACCGCGTCTTCGTTGGTTCCATTATTCTTGGGGGCAGGACGGCTCCTTCGCCGGTCGACGGGGAAGGCTTCGAGGAGGCCTGCTGCGTCAGGCTGCAGCTGAAGGGGACGGAGGCCCTCGGGGACGGCGTCCTGCTCTGCTATGAGGTAGTGAGGGATGCCCCCCAGACCTAGATTCGCGGCCGACGAGATGCTCGGGTCCCTGGCGCGATGGCTCAGGATCATGGGATACGACACGACATATGAGAAGGACAGAGGCGACAACGAGATTCTGAGGTCCTCCAAAGAGGATGGGCGCATCCTGCTCACCAGGGACGAGGAGCTGGCCGGGCGGGGCGCTCCCTCTTCGCTCTACATCCAGAGCGACGATGTCGACGAACAATTGCGCCAGGTGTCGGAAGCTTTCGGGCTGGTCGCGGACGAGGGCATGGTCCGCTGCACCGTATGCAACGGAGACCTCGAGCCGATGGCCAAGGAGCGGTTAACCGGGAAGGTGCCCGAGGGGGCATTGAGCATCCATGAGGAGTTCTTCATGTGCAAGAGCTGCGGGAAGGTCTACTGGAAAGGCTCGCACTGGAACAACATCCGCAAGCGGCTGGCGGCCCTCAGTCCCGACGTACCTCAGGTCCGATAGAAGTCCTCGCTGACGATCTTGCCGGTCCCAGCATTGATGATCATCACTCCGTGGATGCCCTCGACGCACCAGATAGGGAGGTAGAAGATGCCCTTGCTCTCAAGGTGAACGTCGTCGGGCCTGGGAGCGACCTTCTTCTTCTCGGTGATGGTCACTTGCCCCTCGTCCCTCACCACCTCGCGTTCACCGCTGTGCAGCCTCACCACCTCCTTCTTGGCCAGGTCGATGGCGACCTGCTCATCGAAGGTGGGCTTGGCCTTGCGGTGGTCCTGCTCCAGCGAGTACACCACCTCGAGCATCTCGTTCCAAGGCTCGACACGCTTGGTGAGGGCGTTCACGCCGAGGCGGCCCTTCTCCTCGCCGACAAGCTCATCGCCGATGTAAAGAGGGCAGGAGAAATCGAAGACGTAGTACGGTACCAGCTCCAGCTTCTGCCTGTAGCCTCCGACCGTGCGCATCCCGATCTCCTTGACGTCCCTGGAGTCGACAGTGGGGCGGATGATCCTCTCCCCCACCTCGGCCCCTTCGAGCTTCCCGAGGTCGGCCTGGGTCATCAGCTTGGGATAGTCGTCGGCCACCAGCTCGTCAACGAGGCCGTCGTCCCTGTCGCCAACCAATCTCTCGAGATGCGTCCTGCCTATCTCGTGGGCCAGGGCCTCCCGGTCCCAGACGATCACGTTGCCGTCGAGCTTCTCGGGCGGTATCTCCGGTACAGGTACCAAGCTGACGATCAGCTTCGTCCCCTTGAACCTCTTGAACTTGTCCAGGAACGCGGGGAGGAGCCTCTCCTCGCCCGCGCCGATCAGACAAATGGCGACCTCCACATCACCCTTTTTAGCGAGCAGGAACGGCTCCTGCTCTGCGACCTTGAAGTCCCTTGACTGAAGCACTTCGGTCACGGAACCCTTGATCGAGGCCACCAGTGCACCCAGGACCCCATTGAGATTGGGCATTAAAAAGCTTAGGCCAGGTGGATGAGATTAATCCTGTCCTTCGAAAGTTGCATTACCCGGTTGGAGAGGTCAATTTCGCTCATTAGCGCCGTAGACATTGAATAGTGGCACCCTGCTGTTCGGATTAGATGAGACCGCTTCGTGCCTTGGGCGTGGCCTTGCTCGTGGCGGGGATGCTTGCCACGGTGCTGGGAGCGATCGGAGGCGACATCCAATTGGGCTTGGCGCTCTTCTTCATACCCTACCTACAGTCATCGAGCTGGCTCGGCGCCTTGGCCATCCTTCTGGTATTCGCCGGGGTCGCCATCCTGATCCTGGATTCATTCTATGCGTTAGCTGGCCGAGGCCATCCAATCGAGGGCCCTGGCGCGATCGGGTCGGGGGAGCAGGCAAAAACGGAATTCGGAGGCGTGGTGTTGGTGGGCCCGATACCGATTGTCTTCGGCTCCAGCAGCCGGACGGCGCTCCTTGCTCTGATAGCGGCGGCCGCCATCATCATGATGATTATGCTCGTGCTCCTTCTTCAATGAGGAATTCAGGAAGAGAGCTGCCTTGCGGCCTCCTCAACTCCGATTTCCTTCTGTTTCGCGACGTCCCTGACGTCCGATACCAAGTGGATATAGTCGTCGTAGGTGAG
>DATIXC010000105.1:0-3325 GCA_035518995.1 Methanomassiliicoccales archaeon
TCGGCCTCGAGATGCTCGAAGAAATGGTGCGCGACCACCAGCTGGAAGCTTTCGGAGGCGAAGGGCAGAGCCGCCCCGTCCCCTTGGACTAGAAGGACCTCCCCCTCTCCAATCGACCTTCTCCCCAAAGAAATCAGCGCCTTCCTGGAGAAATCGAGGGCGACCGTCCCATGGCCCTTCCCCGCAAGCCCCCTGAGCGTCTTCCCGTCGCCGCATCCGAGCTCCAGGGCCCTCGCTCCGGCCGGTACCGCTAGATCGTGGACCGCTGGCCCTCGCCACCTGGGATGCTCGCCGTCGTACATCCTGTCCCATGCGGCGATCTTGGCGTCCTTCGGGATCATGTGCCTCCTTAGGACGGTCGCCCTCGGCGAACCCTGGCCATGTCGATGGACCGCCTAAGCTCCATCGCTCGCGCCGAAGGGATGCACTCCGACGCCACCCTCCGCACCACCCCCCATCTGAACATGTACCTCTCGCCATCCTCGAGGTAGAGGCGATACTCTCGCACCGCATCGTCCAAAAGCTCCAAGGTCTCCAGCTTCTGCTTGCCCAGGGCCGACGCCAGGAGCTCGGCGTCGAAGCGGTCGCCGAGAAGGGAGGCGCACTGAAGGAGCTGCAGCTGGTCCCCAGGAAGGGCGTCAAGCTTCCTGCCCACCCATGCCCTCAGGCCTGGGGGGATGCCGAGTTCGTGCCAGGATTCCATCGTGGCCTTATCCCTCCCCAGCATCATGGCGCCCGACCTCAATGCCTCCAGGGTGAGCTCCACGGCGATCTGCGGGTTGCCCCCGCTCTCATGGTACAGCGAGCCGAGCGCCTGCTCGTCAAGCTCCTTCTCTATGAGACCCCCCAAGGCCTCGGCCAACTGTCCTTCGGTGAGCGGGGCCAGGGGGATGTCCTCGCACAAACCCTCGCGCTTCATGATCCTCGTGGCCTCGATGAGGGGATGGGGGCGCCCCTGGCGATCGTAGAGCTCATCGTCGCTGTAGGTGCAGGCGATGACCGCCCTCGTGCTAACGAGGCCCCTGGCCAGGAAATGGAGCATCTGGATGGTCTTGGCGTCGGCCATTTGCAGGTCGTCGATCCTGATCACCAGAGGCAAGCGTCCGCTCGCTTCCCTGATGAGCTCCTGCGCCGAGAACAGGGCTCTTTCCTCGCCCTCGAGTTCCCTTTTACCCGAGGCGCCGACATCCCTGCATCGGCAGAACTCCTGAAACGAGGATGAGTCAGCGATCTGAGGGTCCACCCTGGACAGGTCGGCCATTGCGGCCCTGAATGGCTGGTACGGGAGTTGGCCGGCGGTGCAGGTCGCGCTCACGCAGGCGCAGCGGGTGTTGGACGCCAGATTCTGGAACTCCTCCACCAGCCTGGTCTTGCCGCAGCCCGCCTCGCCCGAGACCAGGACCACCGTCCCTTTGCCTGACAAGGCGAAGGCCAGCTTGGCCATCATCCTCTCCAGCTGCTCCTCCCTACCGATGAGGGGAGGCCGGAGCCGAGGTCGGTCGCTCATCGTTCTGAATCCGGCGACTCGCTAAATCAAGCTTCGCCTCAGCCCTTTTCCAGCCTGACCCTCACCGAGCGCGAGTGCTCCACCAGGCCCTCGGCCTTGGCCAAGCTCTCGATCACGGGCGCGAGCTTTTCCAGGCCCCCCTTGTCCAGCTTCTGGATGGAGGTGGCCTTGCAGAAGTGCCTCACATCGAGCCCCGACAAGGTCCTGGGATATCCGGCGGTCGGGAGGACGTGGTTGGTTCCCGACGCGTAGTCCCCGGCCGCCACCGGAGAGAAGGGGCCGAGGAACACCGAGCCGGCGCTGTGGATCATTTCAAGGACCAGGAAGGGGTCCTCGGTCTGGATCGATAGGTGCTCGGGAGCGACCCGGTCGCTGACCTCCGCCGCCTGCTTGAGATCATCGACCAACACGTACCCCGAATTGCGCAGCGACCGCTGGATGATATTCCTACGTGGCGAGGCCGCGGACCCCGACTCCAGCTCCTCCCCGACCTTCGCCGCCAGGGGAGGGCTCGTTGTCACCAGGACGCAGGACGAGTTGGGATCGTGCTCCGCTTGGGCCAGGATATCCGCGGCGACGAATCTTGGGTAAGCGGTACCGTCCGCGATGACCAGGACCTCGCTGGGCCCGGCCGGGAAGTCGATCTCGACCTGATCGCGCAGCTGCAGCTTGGCCTCTGTGACGTAGACGTTCCCCGGCCCCACCACCTTGTCCACCTTCCTGATGGTGGAGGTGCCTAGCGCCATGGCGGCCACAGCCTGCGCTCCCCCCAGCAGGAAGACCTCGTCGGCGCCGGCGATGTCCAGCGCCACCAGCGTCAATGGGTTGGTCGGAGGGGGGGTGCAGACGGCGACCTCTTCGACCCCAGCCACCTTGGCCGGGATCACGCACATGAGGGCCGTCGAGGGGTAGGATGCCCTTCCTCCAGGTACGTAGGCGCCGACGCGGCGCATAGGCAGGAGCTTGACCCCGAGGACGATCCCTGGCTCGACCTCGGAGACCCAGTTCTGGGCATCGAACTGCATCCTGTGGAAACGCTCGATGTTGTCTGCAGCCCTCCGGAGCTCCTTCACCAGGGAGGGGTCCACCATCTCATAGGCCGCGTCTATCTCCTCTTCCGAGGCCCGCAGGGAGGAGAGCCTGGTCCCATCGAATTTTTCCGTGAGGTCGAACAAGGCTGCGTCCCCGCCCGCGCGCACCGCCTCGATGATGCCCCTGACCGAGGGCTGGACGTCATTCAGCTCGCCTCTGCGCCTTTCGACCCAGCTGTCCACATCTAAGGGCTGCCACATCGCTAGGAAATCTCCCACCTAAGCTTTATGATTGCTGGTAAGCCCGGCTCGAAGGCCAGAACCTATTTCAATGGGCCCGCTCCTTCACCCCTCATGCCCAAGCAAGTGAACTGCTCGCACATCCTGGTGAAGACGGAGAAGGAGGCCAAGGACCTCATGGCCCGCATCGCGGCGGGGGAGAGGTTCGAGGACGTGGCCAAGAAGCACTCCAAGTGCCCCTCGGGCAAGAACGGTGGCTCCCTCGGCTGGTTCGGAAAGGGGCAGATGGTGCCGGAGTTCGAGAAGGCGGCCTTCGAGGGGGAGAAGGGCAAGGTCATCGGCCCGGTGAAGACCCAGTTCGGCTATCACATCATCAAGGTGAACGATCAGAAGTGATGCATGCGCTGGACGTGGAATCGCCATGGAGTACCGCGTCGAACCTCAGCCCTCGGTGTCTTGCGCCCAGGCCGATGATGGGGAGCAGCCCGGGCATTGCTTTAAGTATTGAGATATTATTTTATCTCGCGACCTCTGGAACGGAACGGTT
>DATIXC010000106.1:0-8923 GCA_035518995.1 Methanomassiliicoccales archaeon
AGACGAGCTTGGCTATCGCAGAGACCAGCTTCTTGATCGCCGCCTCGTCCATGTCCGAACCGGAAAGGCCGGCCGAGTCCATGATCTCCTGGAGGTTTATGATGGTGAGCTTCCCCTTCATCAGCATCGAGTCGTTGTAGAACACGAACCTCGGCATGTTGGAGAGCATCCTGTCGGGGTTCTCCACAGTGGTGATCAGGAGCCCGGGATCCCCTGCGATCACCCCTCTGATCAGGTATTCGAAGGCCAGAGTGGTCTTCCCCGTGCCGCAGGTGCCCGCCAACAGGACCACGCTCGAGGTCGGGATCCCGCCTCCCAGAATGTTATCAAGGCCCTCGATGCCAGTGGCGCAGCGCCCCCGCTCACCCTTCTTGGCCATGTTGCTCGCTATCCCGTATTGGGCATATTAGGGTTTTGCAGCGCTTTCGAAAAGGATTAAGTCTGGGGATGGCCTAGTGCGGGGGGATGACCGCCATCCTGCAGGTCGCTTTGGACATGATGCATCTCAATCGGGCGCTCGCCATCGGCAAGGAGGCGGTGGAGGGTGGCGCCGATTGGGTGGAGGCCGGGACCCCTCTGCTCAAGAGCGAGGGCGCCGGAGCGATACGCGCCCTCAAGAAAGCGTTCCCCGACCGCACCATCGTCGCCGACATGAAGACCATGGACGTGGGCAGCTTTGAGGTGGAGATCGCCGTCAAAGCCGGAGCGGACATCGTTACGGTCATGGGCCTCTCGGACGACGCCACCATATCCGAGAGCGTGCTCACCGCGAGGAAGTACGGTGCCAAGGTGATGGTGGACCTCATGAACGTGCCGGACATGGTGATGAGGGCGAACCAGTCGGCTGACCTGGGTGCGAGCTACGTCTGCCTGCACGTGGGCATTGACGAGCAGATGCACGGCCGGGCGTCCCCGCTGGAAATGGTGAGGAAGGTTGTCGGGGCCTCGGAGGTACCCGTGGCGGTGGCCGGAGGAATAAACCAGGCCAACGTCGCTGATTTCGTGAAGGCGGGCGCCAGCGTGGTGATCGTCGGCGGCGCCATAATCAAAGCCGAGGACGTCCGGGCCGCCACCAGGGAGGTCAAGAAGGCCATGGCCTCGGGCGGCAAGTCCGCCAAGGCCATTTCCAAGAAGTACTCCATGGACGAGCTCTACGAGGCTTTCGCAAAGACCTCCACCCCCAACATCGCCGACGCGCAGCACAAGCGGGGGGTGATGTCCGACATCCACCCCCACATAACCCACGGCGGCCGCATGGTCGGCCGGGCCCTCACCGTCCAGACGGCGAACGGGGATTGGGCCAAGCCGGTAGAGGCCATCGACCGCGCCAAGGAGGGGGATGTGATAGTGATAGACGTCGGAGGGAGCGGCGTGGCGGTGTGGGGCGAGCTGGCCTCTATAAGCGCCAAGCTAAAGGGGGTGAGGGGTGTGGTCATTGACGGCGCGGCCAGGGACATCGAGACCATCCTGGACATCGGATTCCCCTGCTTCTCACGCTACGTCGTCCCACACGCAGGCGAACCCAAGGGCTATGGAGGGATCGGGCACGAGATCGTCTGCGGAGGCCAAGTGGTGCGCACCGGCGACTGGATGATCGGCGACGAGAACGGGGTCATCGTCGTGCCTCAGGAGAGCGCGGTGGAGGTGGCCAACCGGGCGGTCGACGTCATGGAGCGGGAGAACCGCATCCGCGAGGAGATCCGCCGCGGCGGGACGCTCTCCAGCGTGCAGGAGCTGGAGAAGTGGGAGCAGGTCCGCTGAAGGCGTCGCTGTCTTATCCGACGAGGCGCATCCGTTATCTATGCCTTAAGGGATGTCCGGCCGGATGAGCCTCCGCGCCAACCTCCACGTCCACTCGTACCGCTCCGACGGCAGCTTCTCCATCGACGACATCGTGAAGGAGGCGATCAGGGGAGGGCTCGAGGCGATCGCCATCACGGACCATTTCGAGACGCGGAAGGTCAAGCGCTGCGTGACCGGCGAATCCATCGACGACTACATCGAAGAGATAAGGACGGCCCAAGCGGCGGCCGGGGACAGGATCAGAGTGCTCGCCGGGGTCGAGATCGACACCAACCCGGAGCGATGCGCCATCGATTCCCTGCCGGTGGGTAAGCTGGACCAGCTCGACCTGGTCCTCTTCGAGTACGTCAACGACGATTGGAACGGCGGTTGCAGCATCGCCGAGCTCGATTCGTTGCTCTCGCAGCTGAGCGCGCCATGCGGCCTGGTCCACACCGACCTGGAGCACGTCTTCGCCGGCATATCCCCCCATGACCTGGCCGACCTGCTGCAGTCCTATGGCCTGTTCGTCGAGGTCAACACCGCGGCGCTGTACCAAAGGGACGGCAGGCAGTTTTACGAGCTCGCCGAGCGGCACTACCGCGCCTTCAAGGGGAAGGTGCGGGTGTCGGTCGGCACCGATGCCCATCGCACCCTGGCCGAGGTGTCCAACGTGGCCAAGGGGTACGATTTCCTAGGAAGGCTGCATCTCCTGGACGACCTCATCGTTTGACGGAGATTCTTGGAAAGGCAGGATCGCTCAGAACTGCCCCATCTTGCCGGCCATCTCCCTGAGGCGCTCCACCCGTTTCTCTATCGGCGGATGGGTCATGAAGAGCGTGACGAAGGTGCCTCCGCGGAACGGGTTCACGATGAACAGGCTGGACGAGGCCGGGCTCCCCATCCTCATGGGGTTCCTGGCGTTCGCGGTCTCCAGCTTCTGCAGCGCGCTCGCCAGGTAGAGCGGCTTGCCGATGAGCATCGCGCCCGCGGCGTCCGCGCCGTACTCCCGGCCGCGGGATATGGCGAGCTGTATGAGCAGAGCGGCGATCGGAGCGGTTATGGCCACGAGGATGAGGACGATGGCGTTGCCGCTGTTCCGGTTCCCGCTGAACATGGCGCTGTAGAACGCCCACCTGGCCGCGAAGCTTATCGCCCCGGCCAAGGTGGCGGCGATGGTCATGACCAGCATGTCCCGGTTGCGGATGTGGGACAGCTCATGCGCTATCACGCCCTCCAGCTCGTTATCGTCCAGCAGCCTGAGCAGCCCCTCGGTGGCCGCGACCACGGCGTTCCGCGGGTTCCGGCCGGTGGCGAAGGCGTTGGGCGTCTGCGAGGGTATGATGGCCACCTTGGGCATCGGCAGGCCGGCCTTCTGCGCCACGCTCCTTATTATCTGGTGCAGCCTGGGGGCCTCCGCCTCGCTCACGATCTTCGCCCTGTAGGTGAAGAGCACAATCCTGGAGGAGAAGAAGTAGGAGATCAGGTTGATGGCCGCGGCGATGAGGATGAAGAATATCGCCCCGCTCACCCAGTCGTTGAAGAACAACGTTCCGGCTATCCACCCTATGGCCATGAAGAGGCCGAACATGAACAGGAACATGAAGGCGGTCCTTAGGCCCGCGCCCAGCACTCCCATTTCCGTTTCACCTTCCCTGCGCTACGCCAGGACTGCTATTAAGCTTTGTCGGAATCTCTGGTCTCGAAAACCATGCGATCGCCATCAACACGGAGGACGTGGCGCACGCTCCTTGCTATTCTCACACGGCCACGAAGGCGACGCGCCGGCCGCTCTGCCTGGCGACTATCTGCCCCTTCTTGGTCATCTCGTCGAGCATGTGGGTCAGGACGTCCTCGTCCACCCCGGATAGGGACGAGAGCTGCTGGAAGGTCTTGCCCCCCTCCTCCCTGACCGCGGCCATGATCTTCTCACGCGCGCGCTCCACGCGCTCCTTGGCCTCGGTCTCCCGGATCTCGCGCTCCCGATCGGCAACGATCCTGTCGAGCTGGGCCCGGAACATCTCCAGCGCGCGCATCTTGAAGCGGTCCGCGTCGTACTGCAGCAGGTCGGCGAGCTCGTCCACGTCCAGCCCGATGTCCCTCCACCTGGCCATCTTCTCCTTGTACCCGTGCGCCGTGACCGTGCCGGCCTCTGGGGGCTTGCCGACGTTGGCGTCGTACATCAGGCCCATGCCCTTGAGCGCGTGGTGCGCCCTCTCTATGTGAGCGAAGCCGTCGGCCTCGTCCACGGCCTCGGTCTCGAAGACGCTGGTCCCCTTGATACGGTGGAAGCCCTGATGCCTGAGGATCTCCTCGACTTCCTTGGGTGATCTCCCATCGCTGAAATGGATGACCTTGACGAACGCCTTCATGGACCCGCCCCGTTGACCGTCCAAATATTCGGCCTCCGATTATTAATGTTTGGCTGAAGCTTAATGAAGGTGGAACGGAGATAGGGAGCGCGGGCCAGGAGGGCGTGGATGGCTGGAGAGCTGGAGTTCGTCATGCAGAGGTTCCGCGACTACTACACCAGGTCCCCTCCCCCTCCGCCCGAGCGCTTCGGCCGGCGCGAGTTCGGGTTCATGTTCTTCGACAAGACCTTCGTGCAGCGGCATCTGGGCTTCGCCAAGGAAGCCGATTTCCATTCCTTCCTGCGCGACCGCGTGCCCTCCCACTCCTACTATTCATCAGCGTACTACAAGGACCCGGCCGCGGAGAAGATGGAGGACAAGACCTGGCTGGGGGCGGACCTGATCTTCGACCTCGACGCCGACCACATACCTGGCGCCGAGTCCCTCTCCTACACGGAAATGCTCGCCAAGGTGAAGACGGAGATGGTCCGCCTCCTCGACGAGTACGTGCTCGGGGACCTGGGCTTCGACGAGTCCTACCTGAAGGTGACCTTCTCGGGCGGGAGGGGGTACCACGCCCACGTCTCCGACCCCAAGGTGCAGATGCTGCGCTCCCACGAGAGGCGGGAGATAGTAGACTATATCACAGGGACCGACCTGAACATCGAATGGCTGGTGCCGGAGAGGACGGTCGCCGACAAGCGCTACGGCTCCACCGGGAGGGTCCAGAGCTACCAGACCCGCCACCTTCCCTCGCCGACCAGCGGTGGATGGAAGGGTAAGCTGGGCCGCTCATTGCCTGGTTTCCTTGACGAGCTGGAGTCTATCGGGACTCTCGGGGCGGGGCAACGCTATTCCGCCCTCAAGGGCGAGAGGCCGGAGGCGGTGTCGGCCTTATTCGAGGACCTCTTCGGCGGCCCCAAGGGCAAGCGGGGGAGGGACCTCATCCTGCAGAAGGGGAACCTCGCGGACCTCAAGGACCGCCACCTGCCATTGTTCGCGCGCCTGATCGAGCAGGACCTCAGGCCCAGGCTGGCCGGGGAGGTGGACGAACCGGTGACCAGCGACATCAAGCGGTTGATAAGGCTGCCCTACTCCTTGCACGGGAAGACCGGGCTGCGCGTGCAGAAGATGACCAGGGATGAGCTGGACGTCTTCGACCCCTTGCGTGATGCGGTACCAGCAACGTTGGGCGATGCGCCTGTGAAACTGAGGATGAAGAAGAGGGTCGACATCAAGCTCCGCGACGAGAGGTTCTCCTTGGAGGGCGATACGGAGGCGCCCGAGTTCGCGGCGCTGTTCCTCCTCTGCCGCAGGGAGGCGGAGATCGCCTAGGCTAGATTCTGGATTTGAAATCCATCCGGAAAAGTATTTATTTCGAACCGGGCATTTTTCGCCGACATCATGCTTAGTGGAAAGGAGGAGCTGAGCGGCGGTTATCGCCTGGCCGGCGTCAGGCGGACCAAAAGATACCTGTACCTCGTCGAACTCGCTATCCTCGTCGTCGCGGTCATCCTCGTGATAGTCATGGACAGCCGGGCCTCTTTGGTGCCGTTCTATCTCCCAATCAACTCCTTCATCTTCTTCGTGCTGCTGATGGGGCTGATCATCGTCGTCGAGAACTTCTTCTTCCGAGCACTGGAGATGCGCTTCATCAAGAGCGCCAGCACCAAATTCTACATCTGCAAGATGGGCATCAGATCGGCCATTATCGCCATCGCCATATGCGTAGTCATCATCCTCTTGCTCTGGCTGCCATTCATCCACAACGCCATCGAGGACGCCACGGCCACGGACGGGACGTTGGTCAACAACGGGTCGACCTCGGCCACGGTCTATTACAGCTTCTCCGACCGGGATGCCCTCGGGCTGACCTCCGTCAGCACGATAAAGGTCACCGCGACGGGCGGCGAGGCGAGGGTCTACCTCGTGTCCGAGCAGTACTTCAACGCCCACAAGGGCGACGTCAGCAGCCTGGCCTCCTACCGCATCAACACCTACGATTACGTGGCCAACCCTAGCCTGACCATCCATGTCGAGAACCTGCCGCATGGGGTCTATTACCTGGTCCTCGACACCAAGTCGAGCGCGGCCACCTCCGTCTCCTACACCATAACCAGCTCCATCTCCTCCACCTTCCTCTCCTACGTGCCTCTGTTCGCCGCGCTGTACGCTGTGGCCTACGCGGGATGGCTGATCTACCTCACGCCTTTGAAGAGGAAGTACTCCGAGGCCGCCATCTATCGGTGAAGGGCGCAGCATTCCTCGCGCCATTGGACATCGAACCCGTTCTCCTCGGCCCACCTCACGGTGCGAGGCGAGGGCATGGCCATCCCCGCCACTCCTAACGAAAGAAGGTCGGCCTCCAGCTCCCAGTCGCCCCTGGGACGCATACAGCCCATTAGTACAGGGGCGTCCACAAGCCTGATCGCCTGCTTCGCGACCTCCAGGACGCGCTCCCGGCTCGGTCTGGCCTCATCGAACATCGGCGTGCCCTTTGCGGGAAGGAAGGACAGTAGGACCACCGAGCCGACCGGATACCTGGAGATCAGATGAAGGGCCGCCAACTCAAACTTCGACACCTCCGAAATCCCTATGCACACATGGGGGACGACACGGGACGCGCCGGCCACGAAAAGGAGCTCGAGGGTGCGGCGGTAGTCCTCCGGGCCGCGGTCCAGGTGCATCCTCCTCCCTATCACGTCGGGGTCCTGGACGATGTCGACGGAAAAGCAGTCCGCGCCGCTCGAGACCAGGGCCCGCGCCTCCTCGGCCGTGTCCAACAGCCCGGTGTGCACGTTGACCGCAAGCTTCGTCCTAGACTTGATCCGCGCCACCGATGCCAGGAAGCCCTGGAAATCGATCTTGCCCGAGCGGTCGCATCCGCCGCTGAGCAGGAGACCCCTCGCGCCCCTGCCCTCGAGCTCAAGCGCCAGCCCGTAGAGCTCCTCCCCCGTCGACGCCGCGATCATGCCCTCAAGGTAATGCCCGTGGCAATAGTCGCATCCCAGCTCGCAAAGGCGGCCAGTGATGGAGACCGCGGGAAAGGACCTGCCTGGACGGTAGAATGTCACTTTACCAGGAGACGGCGCCATCATTCAGCGAATGGGCAAAAGCTTTATTCGTAGGTTCTGCTTCGGTGCCGAAGGCGAAGGCGATGAAGGCGTTCAGAGCGATCGGTGCATATAGGGTCAAGAAGGGCGAATACCGAAATGACCTCCAAGATTTCAAGGTGGAGGTCGCCGCCAAGAACGAGAAGGAAGCGGCGGAGAAGGTAATATCCAGCTTCGGCAGCCGGCACCGCGTGGTACGCAAGGACATCATCTTGAAGGAGCTGGTGCCCCTCAAGGAAGAGGATATCACGGACCCGGTGGTCAAGCACCAGGTCGGTGGTGCCAAGTGAACGAGCAGGAAATCAGGCAGGCATTGGCCACATTGGAGATGTACAAGGCGCAGGCGGAGAGCCTGGCCGAGCAGCAGCAGATCGTCTCATTCTCGATGGAGGAGTACTCCCGGGCCCGGGACACTTTGGGCAAGTGGAAGGACGCGGAGAAGGGCTCCGAGCTCCTCGTCCCCGTAGGCGGCAACTCCTTCGTCTTCGCGAAGGTCGCGGACAACAAGAAGGCCCTGGTAGGGATCGGTTCGGGCGTGACTGTGGAACGCCCCTTGGAAGAGGCGATCAAGACCCTGGAGACCAGGATCAAGGAGCTGGCGGAGGCCTCCAAGAAACTGACCGAGAGCCTCACCATGCTGGAAGCACGATCCTCTCAGCTCACGCAATTGGTTCAGGCAGAGTACGAGCGCCTGCAGAAGCAGGGCTGAGGCGGGCATGTTCGAGGCCCTGAAGAAGCTCTTCGGTCGGAAGAAGGCAGAGGAGCCGCTCCCCGAGAAGGCCGAGGAGGTCGTGGGGGACACGGGCCGGAAGATCGGCGAGAAGGAGCTGGACGAGGTTCTCTGGGAGCTCGAGCTCGGGCTGATGCAGGCCGACGTCGCTTTGCCCGTGGTCGAGGAGATCAAGAAGGACGTCCGCGCCGAGCTGGTGGGCAAGAAGGTGGACAAGCGCTTCAGCATCGAGGACGCGGTCAAGCTGGCGTTGAAGAACGCCGTGGAGGGCGTCCTCCAGCAGAGCACCTTCGACTTCGACGACTTCGTCACGAAGCAGTCGCGGCCCACGGTCATCATGTTCGTGGGGATAAACGGGACCGGCAAGACCACGGCCATCGCCAAGATCGCCAACCGGCTGCACAAGATGGGCATATCCACGGTGCTCTCCGCCTCGGACACCTTCAGGGCGGGGGCGATCGAGCAGATAAGCATCCACGGGGAGCGCTTGGGCACCAAGGTGGTCAAGCACTCGGCGGGCGGCGACCCGGCCGCGGTGGCCTTCGACGCGGTGGACCACGCCAAGGCGCGCAAGAAGGACGTGGTGCTTGTCGACACCGCGGGGCGGATGCAGACCAACGCCAACCTGATGGACGAGATGAAGAAGATCAAGCGCGTCATCAAGCCCAGCCTCATCATCTTCGTGGGGGACTCCCTGGCGGGGAACGACGCCATCGAGCAGGCCAAGGCGTTCGACGCCGCGGTGGGCATCGACGCGGTCATCCTGACGAAGATAGACGCCGACGCCAAGGGGGGCGCGGCCCTTTCCATCGCCTACACCATCAAGAGGCCGTTGGCCTTCGTCTCCACCGGCCAGGGGTACGACGATTTGGTCAAGTTCGACAGCAAGTGGATGGTCGAACGCTTGTTCGCGGAGCCGCCCAAGTAGCCGATTCGCCCACGGGCCC
>DATIXC010000107.1:0-9989 GCA_035518995.1 Methanomassiliicoccales archaeon
TCGGGAGTGGAGCCTCACGGACCGGATGCTCCGCCTTCGGCAGCTCCAGACATGTAGCCAGGATAGTGCTGACGGCCATGCGCTACGACCCCGAGAAGCGCTCTGCCCTGAACCTGCGCTATTCCGAGGTCAATTTGCGGAAGTTAAAGAGCCTGGGGCTCAAGATAGGCTCGTTCGATCGCAGGAAAGAGCCCAAAGGGGCGAAGACCATGGAATGGGGCACGGCCTCAGCGATCGAAAGGTCGGGCTGTGTGCCGGACGTCATATACGACAAGGGAGGCGTGGGGAAGGAGCCGATGATCCGCGTGCTCGGGGACTGCCCCGCGAACGTATTGGAAAAGATCCAAGGGCTCTTGGGCTGAGGTGGTCCGCTGAGGATTGCTTTCTTCACCGACACCTACCTGCCCACGCGGGACGGCGTGGTTACCTCCATCCAGTTATTGAAGCGGGAGCTGGAGGGCCTTGGCCACGATGTGTTCGTCTTCGCTCCCGCTCCCAAAGAGGAGAAGGACAGGGAGCCAGGGGTGCAATACTTCCGGTCCGTGAGCTTCAGGCGCTACCAGGGATACCGCGTCCCCCTCTTCCCGTCGAACAAGAGCGAACTGGTCGATAGATTGAGAATCGATGTCATCCACAACCATGGGCTGGCCTTCATGGCCCTGAGGAGCATGTTCGCCGGCCGGACCCTCGAGAAGCCCGTCGTCACGACATGGCACACCAACGTCAACGAGGCGCTAGGGTATTACAACTTCTCAGGACTGCCCGACGAGGTCGTGCTGAGGCTGATGTGGGTATATCTGCGCAGCCTGCTCAGGAGATCGGAGGCGGTCATCGCCCCGACCGAGGCCATCAAGGCCGACCTGCTGAGGTACGTTCCGAGCATCCGCCGCATCGAGGTGATCCCCACGGGGGTGGACCTGGTGCGGTTCCGACCAGGGCTGGACGCGGGCGCGATCCTCGACAGGTACGGCCTGCGGGGGAAGAAGGTGATATTGCATCTTGGCAGGATCGCCATGGAGAAGAACATGGACCTGGCGTTCCGAGGCTTCGCCAGGTTCGTGAGGAACGACCCCGAGCTCAGACTGGTCGTGGCGGGCGAGGGACCGGCCAAGGCGCATCACATTAGGCAGGTCCAGGACCTGGGGATTTCGGACAAGGTGGTGTTCACTGGCTTCGTTCCTGACGAGGAGCTGCCCCTGTTCTACTCCGCCTGCGACGTGTTCACCATAACCTCGAAGTTCGAGACCCAGGGGCTGGTGGTCCTTGAGGCCATGGCCTGCGGGAAGCCGGTGGTCGGGATCAACTACCGCGCCGTGGCCGAGCTGGTCCAGGACGGCGTCAACGGCTATCTGTTCGATGACGACGAGGACAGCTGGTGCAGGGGCATCAGGAGGGGGCTCGCCGCGACGCCCGAGCTGAGGGAGAAGGCCCGGGCCAGGGCGGAGGAGTACTCCCAGAGGGAGGAGGCCAAGCGCTTGGTAAGAATTTACGAGGACGCGATCGCGTCCAAGCGGGAGAAGGTGGGCGGCGCCCGGTCGAGCGATTGAGACCTCCAGCCAAGGAAAGATTATTTTAAGCATTAGCATTGAGTTGGACGGTAACATGGTAGACGTCGGCCAGTCCATCGTGGACCTGTTCATCGGCCTGGGGTTGTATGGCCTGCTGCTCGCCGTCTTCTTCATCTTCTACATCGATGCCATCCTGTTCCCCACGCTGCCGGAGCTCTTCGTCATAATCATCTTCCTCGCTGGCCAGGAGTACGTCTCAGGGGTCGTGTTCGCCATCCTCATCCTCATCACCATAGCGGCGGCGGAGGTGTCGGGGATACTGACATTGTACTCGGTGGTCATCCGGGTGAAGCTTCCGAAGCGGATGGAGCGCGCCGTCCGCAAGTATCGGGATTTCCTCATGGTGAGCGACGAGCGGATGATACTGGTCAACCGCATCGCCCCCATTCTCCCATTCCTAGGGGCGTTCGCGGCCATATGCAAATGGAGCCTCCGGAAGACCATCATCTACACGGTGATAGGGGGCACGATCAAGTACGGGCTGATACTGGCCATGGCGGGATACCTGTTCTATTATTTCGAGGCGGGGGTGGCCAGGACTGTCACTCTGCTCATGGTCGTGATGATCATCGGGATCAGCTTCGGGCTCTCCTACTACCGCAGGAAGAAGATGAGGGATTCTTGTGAGAATCGTCCAGCTTAACCCCTATTATTATCCGTTCATGGGCGGGATCGAGCACCGCATCCATCACATGTCCAAGCGCTTGGCGAGGAGCCATGATGTCACCGTGGTCACCAGTCGCTTGGAGGGGACGAAGGAGGAGGAGCGGATGGACGGCTACCGCGTCCTTCGCTTGAAATCCAAGTTCTTCGGGGACTACAACCCTCCCTACGTGTCGAGCGAGGGGGTGCTCGAAGCCCTCCGAGGTCTGAGGCCCGATATCGTGGACTTCCATTATCGATGGGCCCCGTCCTACACGCGCCAGGTGATGAGATACGACGGCAAGGTCGTGTTCACCTATCACAACACCTTCGGCGAGGGCCAGGGGGCCATGCGGGTGATGAGCTACCTCAACGACTGGTCGTTCATGCGCAAGATGCGCTCTTTCGAGAGGGTGGTGTGCATCAGCGAGTTCGTGAAGAATGACAATGCCCGTCATGGCTTCCCTATGGAGAGGATGACGGTGGTCCCTAACGGCGTGGAGATGCCGGCCGACAGCCCGCAGGATCTTGGATTCATCCTCTCGCTAGGAAGGATAGTCCACACCAAGGGGCTAGAGTACCTCATTGAAGCGATGCGAGGCCTCGATGCCAAGCTGATCATCGCGGGCGGAGGCCCCGAGAAGGAGAAGTTGGAGGCTCTCTCGAGGCACCATGGATTGGAAGGCAAGGTGGAGATGCTCGGCCGGGTGAGCGAGGAGAGGAAGAACGAGCTATTCGCGACCTGTTCCTTCTTCGTGATGCCCTCACTGTTCGAATCGTACGGCATCGCTGCGGCCGAGGCCATGTCCTACGGCAAGGCGGTCGTAGCCACCAACGTAGGCGGTCTGCCGGAGGTCGTGGCCGATTGCGGCGTTCTAGTGCCTCCTAGGGATCCCATGGCTTTGGCGAAGGCCATCGCCTCGCTCCTCGAGGACGAGGGGCGGCGTATCGATCTGGGTCGCAAGGCCAGGGCTCGTGCGTCGAAGTACTCATGGGACCGGGTCGCCGAGCTGCAGGAGCAGGTGTACCTCGAGGTCGTAGGGAAGAATAAATAGAGCAGAGAGGAAGAGGTTTTCGCGGCCGACCCTAGATTATTTCAACGACCGTGACCGTGAAGTAGAGCGTCTGGCCGACGAGCTCGCTGTTGTAATTCATCCTGTACGTGCCCGCCGATTGGTCCACCATGTCCACATAGAACGTGGAGGCGGTGGCCAGGTCGTAGCCCTCGATCATCCCCGCGTCGGCATTGGTTAGCAGGTTCCTGATCTCGATGATGCCGTTGCCCCCGTCGGCGGACGAGTCAACGCGGACGATCTCGGCCCACCAGCCGGTGGACGGGCTCGCGTCCGGCTCGCCGTATACCGCATACTTCTGGCCGACCATGGGCATGTTCATGAGCAGCACCACGTCTGAATCGGAGTTCGCGTCCACTACCAATATGTCCCAGCCGTAGAGCGGGTCCTGAACGACCATGCCCACCTTGGGGACCATGGAATAGACCTGGTAGAACACGGTGTAGTTCGTTATGTCATACACTGGCGCGACCACCAATAATGGCCTGGTCACCAGCCGGCTAGCGTTGAGCTCGCCATATCCCTGGTCCGGGGGGACGGTTATGACCTTGGTCTCTCCCACCGACATGCCCACCACGCCGCTATCGAAGCCGCTGATCATTTGGCCAGACCCCACTGTGAATTGCAACGGGGTGTAGGCGGACTGGGCCCTGAGGGTGAAGGATAGCGATTTCGGGTAGAGGGCGTTGTTGCTTGCCACGTCCCATAAGGAAGTGTCGAAGACCCTTCCATCTGAGAGCCTTCCGATGTAGTCGACCTTGACCGTGTCGCCGACGGCTACCACCTGGGACGTGGGACCTTGGGCGGACTTGCTTCCCGTGTAAAGGAGTACCGCGACGCTGCTGGCGCTTATCATGAGGATGGCAATGAGCACGATCAGGACCGTGCTGGTCAGCGCCTTGGCGTCCTTCTTGCTCTTCCTAAGCGTCATGCTGAATCTGCCTGCGAATCCACTCGCCGCTATTAAGCTTTGCCCATTTTTAGGGAGCTGTCGGAGCGTTCCAGGCGTTCGGGCTTAGCTTAAATATCAGACAAACATTACTTCGCAACTCGATGAAGGCCCTTTACATCCACGCCGATTACATGGAATTCGAGGTCAAGAAGCCCACGCCGGTGGCCGAGAAGACCGACGAGGCGCACCAAAAGGGCAGGTTGGAAGAGGTCCTGGTGGCCTTCATCACCGTCGAGAAGAAGGACGAGGGCAAGGTGCTCCAGGTGGCCGAGGAGGCCGCCGCCGACCTCATGGACGTCATGGCCAAGGTCAAGGCGGAGCGGATCATGCTCTATCCCTACGCCCATCTCTCCCCGGACCTGTCCGACCCGGCGACGGGCGTGGAGATGATGAAGGCCCTGGAGTCGAGGCTGAAGGAGCTGGAGGTGGAGGTGACCCGCGCCCCATTCGGCTGGTACAAGTCCTTCCGCCTTAGCTGCAAGGGCCACCCCCTCTCCGAGCTGTCCAGGGACTTCGTTGGCCAAGAGGTCAAGGCCGCGCTCAAGGGCGAGGAGAGCTTCATCGCACTCACCCCAGACGGGAATGAGTTCTCCCCCCAGGAGTTCAAGGCGGGCAACGAATGCTTCATGGTCATGTTGGAGAAGGAGGCGCTCAAGAAGGAGCACCCTTTGGCCGGCGAGGTCAAGTACCTACGTCTGTGCAGGAAGTTCGGGATCCAATGGGAGGCGATGTCCGACGTGGGGCATATGTGCTTCACCCCCAAGGGCGCCGTCATGATGGATCTGGTCGGCGACTACTCGTTCGACACCGTGAACGACCTGGACCTGCCGGTCTACACGGTGAAGGGCACGAACATGTTCTCCCTGGACGAGGGGCCGGTGAAGGAGCACGCGGCCCTGTTCGGCGACAGGCTCTACATGATACCAGGCGAGAAGAGGGACTTCGTGATGCGCTACGCCGCCTGCCACCAGCAGTTCGCCATGATGCGCAACTGGAACATCTCCTACAAGCAGCTCCCGTTCGGAGCGTTCGAGGTGGCCGACGCCTACCGGCTGGAGCAGTCCGGGGAGACCATGCTCTGCTTCAGGACCAGGCGGATGAACATGCCCGACCTGCACGTCGTCTGCAAGGACCTGCAGCAATCGGAGGACTGGTTCGAGAGGCTGGACGCGCGCATCTACGAGGAGGCGCACAAGCTCGGCCGCGACTACGAGATGCTGGTGAACTTCTCTTCGAAGGAGGCTTACCGGCAGCACAAGGACATGCTGATGTCCATACTGAGGAAGCACGGCAAGCCCGCTCTGCTGCACTTCTATCCGGAGGGCATCAACTATTACTGGACGGTCAACATCGAGTACCACGTCCTGGATGACATGAAGAGGGCGAGGGAGATCGGGACGGTGCAGATAGACGTCGGGAATGCCAAGCGCTTCGGCATCACCTATACCGACGAGAAGGGCCAGAAGCAATACCCTGTCATCCTGCACACCGCCATCATCGGGACCATCGAGCGCTACATCTACACCCTCCTTGACACGGCCGTGGGCCTGGAGGCCCAGGGCAAGGTGGGCGTCCTGCCCCTGTGGGTCGCGCCCGAGCAGGTCAGGTTCCTGACCGTGTCCGACGGCCATCTGGGGAGGGCCAAGGAGCTGGCATCGAGGGTGCAGGCGGCCAAGATCCGCGTCGGCCTGGACGACCGAGGGGAGACCGTGGGGAAGAAGGTCAGAGAAGCCAAACAGGACTGGGTCTCCTTCGTCATCGTCATCGGGGACAAGGAGATGTCCGGGGAGGAGCTGAGCGTGTACGACCGGGCCGCGAACAAGAACATGGACATGAGCCTGGAGGACTTGATAGAGCGCATCCGTTTGGAGACGGCTGGCAAGCCCTTCCGGCCCATGTACATGCCCATGGAGCTGTCATTGAGGGTTGACTTCCCTTAGGACAATCGATAGGCTATTCGAATATGGGCGCCAAGGTCTTGATGAGCATTTCGCAGCAGATTAGTCGATTTCTTCCTTTGGGATTACCTTCGCTGGGGGTGCGGTCCCCTTCTTAAGGGTATAGGCGTAGATGGCGGCATCCCCGGCCTTGTTCGAGAGCACGACTGGTGCCTTCATGGAGCGCGCCTTCATCCATCCCAACGGCTTGGACCTTGAGGAGAACCTCTCGTAGACATCGATCTTCTGCAGGAATTCGATGTCGTCCCACTCGACCCTCTTAGGCTTGCCGAACCTGTAGTTCAGGACCACGCTGTCCTCGGAAATTACGGCGCTGCGAGGGGTCTTCGTTCCATCGTAATAGTACATGACCAAGGGCAGGCCGACGGCCACCGCGAATAAGACCGCCCCGATGATATGGTCGACCGGCCACATGGCCAATGCCGCCGCGAAGAATAGGCCGAATTCGAAGAATAGGAAGATCATTGAGCGCTGATTCGTCGGCAAGTTGTACACGGCCCCGCGCTTTAGGTCCACGGACGGCTTAGCCGCTGGAGCGCTTCCCATGGCCTGGTCTGCCACGCTCTTCCTGACCCTTCTTGCCATTGCCTGGGTCAATCACGAATAAGGTAATTATACTATGGCTTAGGAGGTCAAGGCCTCGTTCGATGAGCGGAATAGGAAATATGTCGGATTGGAATATAAGATGCTGGATGCGATATGTCGATGCATCAAACATCAGGCCGTGTCGATGGCTCATGGCAATTGATTTTAATAGTTGGAACTAAATCATAGCATCCAACTCATATGGGTGCGTTGCTTTGACGAGAGAGAAACTCGATGCCACAGACAAAAAAATCCTGATGATTCTGGCCAACAACCCGGAATGGACCTACGAGGAGATAGCCGCTCATATGAAGATGACCAGCAGGTCCGTGGGCTATCGTATCGAAAGGCTTCGCAACATGAAGGTCATCCAGAAGGCGCATTTGATCTATTACGACCGCCTCGGGGAGCTGATTTACGCGGCCGTCATAAAGTTCGCCCCTGGAATCACCCCTCAGAACCAAGAGCTGGCTGTCAAGGAGCTCAAGAAGAACCCTGCCACCATCCAGGTCTTCACGGCGCTAGGGAGTTTCGGCCTGATCATCCTGTTCCATGCCGAAACGCCGACAGAGGCCCAGAAGATCCTGCGGGAGAACATCATCAGCAAGGAATGCTTCGAGAGCTACGACATCGCTCAAATCACCGACATCTTCAGCATCTACCGACATTTCTACTGAGATACGGTGCGGCCATGCCCAGGGTGAGATTCGAGCCGTCGGGTATCGTGGCAGAAGCCAAATCTGGAGAGACCGTGTTGGACGTGTCGCGCCGCGCGGATGTGCCCATAGATTCCATATGCGGCGGAAGGGGGATTTGCGGAAGGTGCTACGTCCAGATGATCTCAGGCGAGACCGAGCCGACCAAGGAGGACCTTAAGCTGCTGGGAAAGCGGAAGGTGCAGTCCGGGATGCGCCTCGCCTGCCGCCTGAAGGTGATCAGGGACATCGTTGTCGAGACCCCCGAGTACCTAGGTAGCTCGAAGCACGTCATATTGGAAAGCTCCGAGGACATCCAGGATTTCGACCCTGCCGTCAGGGAAATGATAGTCCATCTCGAAGGCTCCACGTTGGAGCGCCCCGAGAGCATTCATTCTCAGTTCCTTGGAGCATTGAAGGAGGTCGGATTCGACCGGGCGATGATACCCCTTTCCGTCCTGGGGTCATTGGCCAAGGCCTCGCCAGACGGGCAGGAATTGTACATCGTCACCAGGGAGGATGAGATGCTAAGGGCCGAAACGAGCAGGGATGGTGGCATCTATGGCGTGGCCATCGATGTGGGCTCGACCACGGTGGTCGCCTATCTCATGGACCTACTATCAGGAAAGACGTTGGCAGTTCATTCATACCTCAATCCCCAGATAAAGCACGGCGACGATGTCATTTCCAGGATAACGTTCTCAATGGCCGAGCCAAATGGCCGGAAGGAGCTCCAGGACCTGATAATCGGTTGCATCAACCAGCTGATCGAGTCCTGCTGTAGGACGGCAGGTATCAGGAGGGAGAGCATCATGGAGGTCATGCTCGTAGGCAACACAGCGATGCACCACTCCGTATTCGGACTCGACCAAAGGCTGCTGACTCTCGTTCCGTTCGCTCCGGTCGTCTCCGATGCGCTTGAATTCAAGGGAAAGGAGCTGGGCATCGGGATGGCGAACGAGGGCTATGCTTGCGCCCTTCCTAATGTTGCAGGATTCGTTGGCGCCGACCACGTTTCCGTTCTGATCGCATCTCACCTGGATGAGCTTCATGAGCCCCATATGGTCATCGACATCGGCACAAATGGCGAGATTTCCGTCGGCGACGAGCATGGAATATTCTCGGCCTCTGTCGCCGCCGGACCCGCTTTCGAAGGCGGTAACCTCTCTTGTGGAATGAGGGGCGCGGAGGGCGCGATAGACCATGTGACCATCGGCCAAGACCTCGATCTCCAATTCACGACCATTGGGGGCAAGAGGCCGAGGGGCATCTGCGGCTCTGGGGCCATCGACCTCGTTTCGGAAATGTTCCTAGACGGCATCATTAGCCCCAGCGGGAAAATCCAGGAGGATGCTGACCCCAATAGGGTTAGAAAGAAGGACGGGGAGCGTCGCTACGTCCTGGTCGAGGCGAAGGATTCCGCAGTGAACCGGGAAATCTCGTTTACCCAGGAGGACATCGTTCAAATCCAGTTCGCCAAGGGAGCATTGCACGCTGCGAGCGAAATCCTTATGGAGAGGCGCAATGTCCAAGAGAAAGACATTAGAGGCATTTTGTTGGCGGGCGCTTTTGGCAATTTCGTTGACCCGGATAGCGCGAGGAACATAGGGCTCTTCCCCGAGGTGCCGTTGGAGAAGATCAAAGGCATTGGCAATGCTGCTGGCTCGGGGGCGAAGATGACTCTAATGAGCAAGAGGCTGCGAAGGAAGGCTCAGAAGCTTGCGAAGGACGTCACCTACATCGAGCTCGCTGCCCAACAAGACTTCGAGGACCGATTCTACGCCTCCTTGTATTTCCCGCATCAAGATTGGGGCAAGTTCCCTGAGGTCACTTCGAAAGCCCGCCAAAAAGAAACGAAAAAGTGATGTGCCCGATTCCTTAATCCTTGCCAGTCTGCTAAGGTAGGAACGCCCTCGCATACTACATTTGTCTAATCGCCGTTACAAAAATGCTCCGATAATCGCCAAAAAACTACTGATTTCGCTTCGAATTAGATATTTTTTGGGCTTCGCTTCCTTTTTTACGCAATTCAACCGTGCGAGATACCGTTTATTTTATAAGCCGAAAAGCGCTTTCTGACGCCTAATACACGGCCATCTTGCCATAAGGGAGGGACTAGGCTATGGCACAAGGAGGAGAGCCGTGGAGGGAATGGTAGCGAGGTCGGAAAATGTCACCTGGAGAAATAGATGCAATTCCAGAGGCTTGTCCTCCAGAGGAACCTACCCTTAAGGGAAAGATGGGCTGGTGGTACCTGTTCGCCATGGCCACGGCGTCCATCATAGGTCCTTGGGTCGTGATGAGCCAATTCTGGTATTCTGTGTCAGGGCCTTCGATTGCCCTTTGTTTCGTGATCGTGGGCCTGATCTGCATACCGATAGGCATGGTGTATGGAGAACTCAGCGCGATGTTCCCCAAGGTGGGAGGTTCGTTCGTATTCGTCAAGCGCGGATTCGGCGTTGAGCCTTCCTATTGGGTCACCTGGGCTCTGCTTCTGTCCTACCTGGCCTTGATGG
>DATIXC010000108.1:0-3856 GCA_035518995.1 Methanomassiliicoccales archaeon
CTAAGCGTCGACGGCACGGTCAGAACGGTCCTCTGGAACTCCGCGACCATCTTCGACCAGGAGAAGGGCGAGGTACTCTCCACCATCGCTCAAGGTCTGGACATCACCGAGCGCAAACTGGCCGAAGAGGCCCTGCAGGAGAGCGAGGAGCGGTTCCGGGCGATCGCGGAGACGTCTCCGGTCCAGATCGCGGTCGTCCGTGCATCGGACAACAAGATCGTGTTCACTAACCCCTCCTTCGACGATGCTTTCGGATATGCCAGGGGTGAGCTTAACGGACAATTCGCTCCCGACATGTACGTCGACTTCAATGACCGCGACGAGCTCCTTCGGGCCGTCAAGAAGCAAGGTCACGTGCGCGACTTTGAGGTCAAGGTCAAGAGGAGAGACGGGACGTCGTTCTGGGTGGTGACCTCGGTGGCACTCATCCATTACGATGGCAACGAGGCACTGCTGGGCGCCTCCATCGACATCACGGAGCGCAAGAGGAACGAGGAAGCATTGCGCAAGGAGCGCAGGTTGCTCGAAACTGTGGTGAACTTCATGCCCGCGGCGGTCTGCCTCATCCGGGGCGACGACCTGACATTGATGATGGCCAACCCGAACTACCAGCAAATAACGCCTGGCAAAGGGATGCTGGGCCGGACCTTGAACGACATCTGGCCAGAGACCGAAGTTGACCTCAACTCCCTGTGCCGCAAGGTCCTCAGCAGCGGCGAGTCGCTCCACTTCGAGGACGCGCCCTACAGCATAAGGCGGACGCCCGATGGACCGTTGGAGAAGGCGTACTTCACCTTCTCCCTCGACCGCGTCCACTTGCCGGGGGAGGAGGGCTGGGGCATCCTGAACACCGCCTGGGAGACGACCAGGCGCATGGAGATCGAGAACGCCATCGAGGAGGAGAGGGACGTCCTCACTTTCCTAATCAACAGCATCGACGACGAGGTGTGGTTCGCCAACGTGGATGGGGTGTTCACCCTCGAGAACCCCTCCGCCCAGACCAGGTTCGGGCTGAGCCAAGACGCCGTGGACTTCGACGTCAAGGGCATGGCAAGCAGCCTCGAGGTGCTTCGCCCGGACGGCACGTCCCGCCCTATCGAGGAGACCCCTCCATTGCTCGCCCTCAAGGGGCAGAAGCTCAAGGACGTGGAGGAGATCATAAGGATACCCGGGACCGGCGAGCTTCGCTATCGCCAGGTGACGGCCTCGCCGGTGAGGGACACGACGGGGACCATCATCGGCTCGGTGTCAGTGGTCAGGGACATCACAGAGCGCAAGATGGCTGAGGAGGCGCTGATCAAGGCTAACGAGCAGATCAACCTTGATAGGAAGCGCCTGGAATACATACTGAACACCATGCCCCCGGCCGTGGCCCTGGTAAACGCCTCGGACCTCAAGTTCACCTACCTCAACAAGCGGGCCATGGAACTTTACGGTTTCGATTACGTCGGGTTCGACCTGGACTCGCACAACGCCACCGTAAAGCCCTTGAGGCCCGACGGGACCCCTTTCTCCTTAGATGAACTACCCATGGTCCACTCGCTGACCAAGGGCCTTGAGGTGCGGAACGAGGAGATGATCATCGAGCGGCCGGACGGCAAGAGGCTGCTGGTCCTCGTGAACTCGGCGCCGCTGTTCGATGCCAACGGCAAGGTCACCTCCGCCATCCTGATCTTCGAGGACATCACCGACAGGAAGGGGGTGGAAGGGGACCTCAAGCGCTCGAACGCCGAGTTGGAGCAGTTCGCTTACGTGGCGTCGCACGACCTAAAGGAGCCGCTGAGGATGATATCAGGCTTCCTGGGACTGCTGGAGCAGAGGTACAAGGAGAAGCTGGACGACGATGCCATCGAGTACATCGAATTCGCCGTCGACGGCGCGAAGAGGATGAACTGGCTGATCGAGGACCTCCTCCAGTTCTCCAGGATCGGCAGGACCCCGTGGAATCCAGAGGCCGTTTCCATGAACGAGGCTTTCGAGCAGGCGGTCGGATACCTGGCCGCGCCGATTAAGGACTCCGGAGCGATCGTCACCAAGGACGAGCTCCCCACCCTGGTCGTGGACAGAATGCAGATGACGACCCTGATGCAGAACCTGATCGGAAACGCGGTGAAGTTCCATAGCGACCAGCTGCCGAGGGTGCACGTGAGCGCGATGAAGGAGGGCTCGAACTGGGTCTTCTCGGTAAGGGATAACGGGATCGGGTTCCCGATGGAGTACAGCGATAGGGTGTTCCTGATGTTCGAGCGCCTCCATTCCAAGGACAAGTACCCCGGGACGGGGATCGGCCTGGCCATATGCAAGAAGATCGTGGAGCGCCACGGGGGAAGGATCTGGGCGGATTCCAGCGAAGGGAAGGGTTCGACCTTCTACTTCTCGCTCCCGGAGAAGCTGGTCTCCAGGGAGCTGGGGGCTCGAGCATGAGCCTTGGGGGCGATAGGCCCATCGAGATCCTCCTGGTGGAAGACAACCCAGGCGACGTGAGGCTGATAAAGGAGCTCCTGAAAGGCTCGAAGTTCAAGTACAATGTCAGGGTGGCCGGGGACGGGGACGAGGCGATCCAGGCGCTCTATGAGGGCGGGTGGCCTCGCCTGCCGATGCCTGACCTCATCCTCCTGGACCTCAAGCTGCCCCGCGTCTCGGGCCACAAGGTCCTCGCCATCATCAAGAAGGATGCGATCCTGTCAAGGGTCCCGGTCATCGTCCTCACCTCCTCCTCGAGCGAAGAGGACATCGCCATTGCCTACGGCCTGCACGCCAACTGCTACATCACCAAGCCGATGAGCCTGGAGCAGTACAACGACTTCATCAGGACGCTCGAAGACTTCTGGCTCCGGGTGGCGACTCTCCCTTCCCGGAAATAGAGCACGGGCACTGGCGCTCTCGCCTCTAAGGGCTGATGGCCAATCCAACAAGCAACATGATCATTTCATCCGTTCGGGGATGCTGAAGTAGAAGGTGCTGCCCTCGCCCTCCTTGGACTCCACCCAGATCCGTCCTCCATGGCGCTCTACTATCTTCTTGCTTACCGCCAGCCCGATGCCGGTGCCCTCGTACTTGTCCTTGCTGTGGAGGCGTTGGAACATCTGGAATATCCTGTCGAAGTGGGCGGGGTCGATCCCTATCCCGTTGTCCTTGACCCCCAGCACATATTCAGTCGGTCCACGAGTCGAGAAGACCTCCACCCTCGGGCTCTCCTCCGACCTGAACTTGATGGCGTTGGCGATGAGGTTCTGCATGACCTGGATCATCTGCCCCTCGTCGGCCCAGACCGTCGGCAGCTCATGGACCCTGACGTCGATTCCAGCAGTGGTGATCCTGGGATGCAATATGCCGATCACCTTCTGCACGACCTTGTCCAAATCCACGTCGGCGAACGGCTCGCCCCTGGTCTCGACGCGGGAGTACTCGAGAAGGTCGTTCACCAGCTGCACCATCCTGTCCGCCCCGGTGGCTATGTAGTCGAGGTACCCCTTGGTCCTAGGGTCCAAGGAACCGTCCAAATCCCTCCTAAGCAGGTCCGCGTACCCCGTGACCATCCTCAGTGGCTCCTGCATGTCGTGCGACGCGACATATGCGAACTGCTCAAGGTCGGTGTTCGAGCGGCGGAGCGCTTCCTCCGTGTTCTTGAGCCCGGTCACGTCTTGGATCATCCACACCGTCCCAGTTATCATACCCTCGTCTCCGAGGATGGGCTTGGCCGATACGACCACGACCCCTTTCGTGCCGTCGAGCTTCTGGATGTTGAAGGTTTCTGTCGATGCCTCGCCCTTGAGCGCCCTGGCGGCCGGCCACTCCCCTGGCTCGACGGATTTTCCGGTTTCGGGCCACCACGCCTTGTACTCGCCATAGTCCT
>DATIXC010000109.1:0-5491 GCA_035518995.1 Methanomassiliicoccales archaeon
GCACACCGCTGGTTTTGGCATTCAACGGAAGCGCGATCGGTGTGATCCACCTAAAGGATGTCGTCAAGCCAGGGATCAAGGAGCGCTTTGCACAGATGCGCCGGATGGGTATCAAGACCGTCATGATAACTGGCGACAACAAACTGACCGCTGCCGCCATCTCGGCTGAATCCGGTGTGGACGACTATCTCGCGGAGGCTACCCCTGAGAACAAACTCAAGCTCATCCGCGAATATCAAGCCGAGGGAAAGCTCGTGGCCATGACCGGGGATGGCACTAATGACGCTCCTGCTCTGGCCCAGGCAGACGTCGCGGTCGCCATGAACAGCGGGACCCAACCGGCCAAGGAAGCAGCGAACATGGTCGACCTTGACAGCGATCCAACGAAGCTCATCGAGGTCGTTGAAACGGGGAAGCAGTTGCTTATGACCAGGGGGGCACTCACTACGTTCAGCATCACCAACGACGTGGCGAAGTACTTCGTTATCATCCCGGCCGCCTTCATATCCATCTACCCTGCCCTGGCGGCCCTCAACTTCATGCACCTGCAAAACGCCATCCTGTCCGCGGTGATTTTCAATGCCATAATCATCATCCTGCTCATCCCATTGGCCCTCAAGGGCGTGAAGTACAGGCCTCTCACCGCATCCGAAGCGCTCCGCAGGAACCTGATTATATACGGACTAGGTGGCTTGATAGTGCCATTTTTCGGCATCAAGCTGATAGATCTGGCCTTGGTGGCCTTGGGGGCGAAGGGTCTATGAGCCAAGCAATCCGGATTTGGCTCCGACAGAGGTGTGGAAGATGACCGGCCGACTCCGTGCGTTGCTAAGCATCATCAGTCAGCAAGCGAGACCGGCATTGGTGCTGTTCTTAATCATGGTGCTGATTACTGGCATAGCGTATCCGCTCCTAGTCACAGGCGCTGCCCAGCTCCTTTTCCCGCATCAGGCGAATGGCAGCAGGATAGAAGCAAACGGCACATTGGTCGGCTCGGAGCTAATAGGGCAGCCTTTCAGCGATCCTAAATACTTCTGGGGAAGGTTGTCCTCGACCCCCGGGTTCGAGTACAACGCCAGCCTATCATCAGGAAGCAACCTTGGTCCTGACAATCCTAGCCTCCAGAAAGCGGTCCAGGCAAGAGTCGATGCCTTGCACGCTGTTGACCCAGACAACAATCTCTCGATTCCGGTCGACCTGGTGACGAGTTCGGCCAGCGGACTGGACCCTCACATCAGCGTAGCCGCGGCGTATTACCAGATGGACCGCGTGGCAAGATACCGCAACATAAGCCTGGAATCGGTGAGGTCCCTAATCGACGCTAACACGCAGGGGCCACAGCTTGGATTCATGGGGGAGAAGGTTGTGAACGTCCTCGAGTTGAACCTTGCCCTGGACCGTCTGCAAGCACAGGGAGGGGGCGGGACCTACTCGCCATTGCAGAACCCAGGTTCCAACTTGGACAGCGGCCAGAAGACTTTGGGGGTCAGGGACCGCGACTGGATCTTCCTCATCGTCTTTTTTGCAGTACTAATCACCCTTGGATGGGTCATCGGTAAGATAATTGCCGATATCTATGACGAGAGGCCAGGCCGAATTTCCCGATTGACCGCTAAAGCGGAGTCATTCATTTACCGACCGGCAAAGGTGGACCGTACGAAGGGGATGGACTGGAAGCAGTACTCATTGGCGATGCTAATCTTCAACGCCCTCGGGATAACCTTTCTGATGATCATTCTTATGGCTCAGTCATACCTACCTCTCAATCCAACGCACGCGAGCTCGGTCCCTGCGGATCTCGCCTTCAACACCGCGGTGAGCTTCACCACTAATACCAACTGGCAGTCTTACGCGGGGGAGACCACCATGAGCCACTTCTCCCAAATGATCGGACTGACGGTCCAGAACTTCCTCTCCGCTGCCACTGGCTTGGCTATCCTAATCGCCCTGATAAGGGGGATACACAGGAGGACTACCAAGGACATCGGCAATTTCTGGGTTGACATGACCAGGGCGGTCCTCATCCTACTTCCACTTTCCTTCATCCTTGCATTGTTCCTGGTTTCGCAGGGCGCCGTCCAGACCCTCGACGGACCTATGGTGGGGCATCTCCTGCAGGACGTGAGCATGCCCGGTCAAACGATTAGCACCCAACAAATCCCTCTAGGTCCGGTGGCGTCGCAAGAAGCGATTAAAATGCTGGGAACAAACGGAGGTGGTTTCTTCAGCACCAATTCCGCTCACCCCTTCGAGAACCCTACTCCTCTAACGGACTTCTTCGAGGTGGTCAGTTTCCTCCTGATTCCCGTCGGCCTCTGCTTCGCCTTCGGCCGCATGGTCAAGGACAAGCGCCAGGGCATCGCTATCTTCGTCACCATGCTCGTCATCATGGTCGCCTTTCTGGCGATGACCATCTGGTTCGAGCAGGCGGGGAACCCAGTGCTGCAGGGGATGGGAATCGATCAGACGATTGGTAACCTGCAACCAGGGGGGAACATGGAGGGCAAGGAGGCCAGGTTCGGGATAGTCCAATCTTGCACGTTCGTGGTGTCCACCACTTCCGTCAGCTGCGGGGCGGTCAATACGATGCACGATTCCTTGACGCCGATGGGGGGTATGATGCCCATCCTCCTCATGCAACTTGGGGAAGTGGTGTTCGGCGGTATTGGTTCCGGCCTATATGGAATGTTGGTGTTCGTGATCATCGCCGTCTTCGTCGCGGGCCTGATGATAGGGCGAATCCCAGACTACATGGGGAAGAAGATAGGACCCTACGAGATGAAGATGTGCGCGATCATCATTCTGATACCCATCTCGATGACCCTCTTGGCGGTCGCCCTCGCCGTTATGCTCCCCGTCGGCAGGGCCGGGGTTTTTAACCCTGGCCCTCACGGTTTCTCTGAAATTCTTTATGCGTACACATCTGCTGTCGCGAACAACGGGAGCGCCTTTGCTGGCCTATCCACCAATACGCCGTTCTACAACATCTCTCTGGCCATTGCGATGCTGGTGGGACGCTACCCTGTGGCGGTCTTTACATTAGCCCTGGCAGGTGCCTTGGCACTGAGGAAGACGGTCCCACCTAGTCCGGGCACGCTACCGACGCACACGCCTCTCTTCATCTCTTGGACCATAGGGGTTGTGGTATTAGTAGGGGCGTTGAGCTTCTTCTGCGTGCTAGCGTTGGGACCGATCGCCGAGTACCTCATAAGCGGCGGCTGAGTCGGAGGCAAGAGATGCAAACTGAGAGACCGGACCCGGACGAGTTGCTGACCCAGATCGAGAAGGCTGAAAGGAAGAGTGCGCAAGGAAAGCTGAAGATCTTCCTTGGATATTCGGCCGGCGTCGGAAAGACGTACACCATGCTCGAGGAGGCCCAGAGGCAGAAGGAGAAAGGGAGGGACGTCCTCGTAGCCTGTGTGGAATCGCATGGACGAAAGGAGACCGAGGAGCTCCTCATTGGCCTGGAGGTTGTCAAGAGACGGACCCTTGAGCACCGAGGGGTCACGCTAACCGAGATGGACCTCGACGCCGTATTGGCCCGAAAGCCTCAACTGGCATTGGTGGACGAGCTCGCCCACACTAACGCCCCGGGAGGGCGGCACTCAAAGAGATATCGCGATGTCCAGGAGCTTCTCGAAGCCGGCATCGATGTGTACACCACGCTCAACATCCAGCATCTGGAGAGCATGAACGATGCAGTTTCCCAGATTACTGGAATCAAGGTCCAGGAGACCATCCCGGACCTGGTGTTGGACGAGGCTAGCGAAATAAAAATTGTTGACCTGCCGCCAAAGGAGCTGATTCAACGATTCAAAGAAGGCAAGGTATACATCCCTGACCAGGCCAGCAGAGCGATTGAGAATTTCTTCAACGAAGGCAATCTAATCGCGCTCCGGGAGATGACCCTTCGTAAGGCGGCGGAGCACGTCGACGAGCAGATGCTCGAGTACATGCAGACGCGCTCCATCCCGGGTCCATGGCCAGCCGGTGAGAGATTGCTGGTCTGCATCGGCAACAGTCAGAATCTTAACGAACGGGTGGTGCGAACAGGCCTTCGGCTAGCGGGCGAGCTCAAGGCCGAGTGGTTCGCAATCTACATTGAGACGCCAGCACACAACCGCCTCTCTCGGCAGGCAAGGCAGCACGCCCTCCAAGGGCTGGAATTGGCCACGTCCCTGGGAGCTAAAACCTCCACGAGCTTCGGGATTTCCATTTCCGACGAGGTGCTTCGGTTCGCGCGGAAGAACAACATAACGCGAATCATCATCGGCCATCCCCAGAAAGCGCGCTGGCGGGAGTTCCTCTTCGGCTCGGTGGCGGATCAGATAGTCAGGATGAGCGGTCCGATTGACATGATCATCATCAGCGATGTCGGGCCGGCAGGGAGTGAAGCAATACTGAAACCGGTCATGCCAATGATCCCGTTCCGCATCCACCCCTATTTCTATAGCGTTTGGATCGTTCTCCTGGTCAGCATCCTTGGACTGTTCATATCCTCATTGATCTCCCCGACCAACCTTGTGATGTTCTACCTCATTGGGGTCGCTTTCTCCGCCATCCTTTGGGGGCTTTGGCCGGCAATATTCACCGCCGCGATGAGCGTACTGGCATTCGATTTCTTCTTCGTCCCTCCAAAATTGAGCATGCACATTTCCGATTCCGAGTATTTCATCACCTTCGGAGCGTTCCTCTTCGTCGCGGTGGCGATCGGCCTTTTAGTGGCAAGGATGAGGGACTATGCCTCAGCTGCCCAGCGGAGGGAGAACTATGCATCCACGCTGCTGGCCCTAAGTGTCGACCTGGCTTCGGCCAATAGCATCAGTGAGGTTCTTGATTTCGTCAGCAACCATATCGCACGCTCTTGTCGCTGCAGGTCCGCCTTTCTAATCTCCGACAATGGAGCGCTCTCTCTGGCCAAGTTGAGTGGGGATCTCATGATCGCGGACAAGGAGATCATGGCTGCACATTGGGCGTTCGAGAAGGGGGTGCCTGCGGGGAAGGGCACCGACACCCTCACCACCGCGTCGCTTAAGTTCTATCCGTTACGGACAGCAAACGCGGTCGTGGGCGTTATGGGGATCCAGTTTGAGCAGAAAGAGGAAACTGTGGAGTTCGAGCTGGAACGGCTCCTACAGGCGTTCGCGAGTCAAGCAGCGATTGCAATCGAACGAACGCAACTCTGGAATCTCATCTGCAAGGGCGGCAAGAAGATAGAATCCGATGAAATGCGATAGATATTGTCCTTCACCAATAATGGGAAAGCGTTGAATTGCTTAATGGCGACCTGCGCTCATGGGCTCTCAAGAAGGGATTCGTCACTTAGCCAACATTCATTCCAGATGAATTATATTCAAATTCTCATTTGACAAGGGCCATATCAGGTTTGATATAAGATGTATGCGAGATGTGAGGAGTTTGAACTATAGGTCGAACCAGGAAAAGACTAATAGAGCGAGAAGGGTGGACTGAGCTATTTCTTCTCCCTCTT
>DATIXC010000110.1:0-6618 GCA_035518995.1 Methanomassiliicoccales archaeon
AGCGCCGCCCCGATGACAACCAAGGATAGGAATGCCAACATCAACGGCAGATGGATCAGCGTGAATAGGCTGCCCAGAACCGTCTTGTTGTGGACAAGATAGCGATACCATTCGAGCTGCCGGTCCAATCACCCACCTACCCCTTCAATGCCCTTCGGAACAGGGTGATGGCATCGACCAGACCTAAATCGACGCCGACGCTCTTGCTGTGCTCCACGAATCCCCTTGCGTCCAAGATCGAGGGCATCTTCCCTTGGACCAGTTTGTTGAGGACATTGCGCTCCTTTCGCATCCAATCGTATCTGGACAGGACCGACCGGCCGTATTCGGCAAGGTCGTCCCAATTGTTCACCAGCATCTCGGCGCACTGCATCGAGTAGAGGTTCCCATCGCCGCCCAGGGGCCCGACGGTGCCGATACTCTCCCCCACGCCAACGATGTTGTCCTTGGTGAAGGGCTTAGAATAGTAGGGAGAGGCCAGGCGTATCTTGCTGTAGCATTTGCAGCGCACCTTCCTTCCTGAGGCGTCCCCTTCAAGGCTGCTCAGCAGGTCGTGCTCCTTGACGTCGAGCTTCAGGTTCCCGAAGCCGACATGGTACTCTTTGCCTCCAAGTGGGAAGCACCACTCGTAACCGAGGCTCGTCGTCCGGAACCAGAGGCCTAGGTCCTTTTCGCTCCTCAAGCGGTATTGGACGCAATCTGCCACCAGGTCGTTCTCCAAGGGGCCGAGGAATGCCCGGCTCGCCCCCGTGGCGTCTATCACCCGGTCGTAATCGCCGACCTCCAAATGGCCGAGCTCGACCTTCGTGTCCCCGAGCAGCCTCTTGATAAGCTTGGGCTTGTCCAGGGTCACCATGTCCGCTCCCAGCTTCACCCCGTCAATGAGCATGGAATCTGAGCGAAAGACCACGTAACTATCAGGCTCGACGATCCCGGAGAGGAGCCTGAGGTACTCTGTGGAGGGGGCGATGCCCCAGGCGCAGGATTTCTCCCCGCAGCTGGTCTTCTTCGGGACGTCGTAGACGTCGATGTCCTTGAAGCCTCTGGCCCTCAATAGGTTCAGGAGATAGGCGCCGGCCATGCCCGCCCCGGCTATCGCAAGCCTCAAGATGACCAACCCCGCTGTTTAACCATCGTCGCCACGTTATTAGTTTGGGACCTCTTTGGATTTAACGTTTGATACTTGGTAGGATGAAGGGCAGTTTGCGCCGTGAGCCAGAGCAGAAATGTTTGCTTGCAGCGCCCCCTTTCATGGATAATTATATGCGACCCGCCGTGGTCTATACGTCGTGAATTCGAGCAACTCCAAGGCGCACCCTTTTCCATTCGTCCCCGACGAGTTGACGTCTGACCTAAGGGATTCTGGCATCGAGGTGGTCGGTAAGGTGCCATGGGGCACGCATTTCTGTCAGTTCTACCAAGGGCAGCCGGACCTGGTCGACCTCCTCGTCCCTTACTTCGCCGCGGGCCTGAAGAACAACGAGTTCTGCATGTGGGTCACATCGGAGCCGCTGAAAGCCGCAGAGGCCAAGGCCGCGCTCGAAAGGGCCCTTCCCGATGTCGACGAGTACATCAGAGGAGGGCAGCTCGAGATCCTCGATTACGCTGATTGGTACCTAAGGTCGGGAAGGTTCGATTCGAAGGAGATCCTCCAAGGGTGGGTCGAGAAGCTAGGCAACGCCAGGAAAAAAGGCTTCGAAGGTCTAAGACTGACCGGGAACACGCACTGGTTGGAGGCCAACATCTGGAAGGACTTCGAGCAGTACGAGGCGGCGGTGAACTCGGTCATCCGCGAGCACAACATGATCGCCCTCTGCTCCTACGCTCTAAGCAAGTGCGGCGCAATGGAGATCCTTGACGTGGTGGCTAACCATCAGTTCGCGCTTGTCCGTCGTAAGGGTGCCTGGAGCCTCATCGAGACATCCAGCCACAAGCTGGTGGGAGAGGCCTTGAAGTCCAGCGAGGCCAGGTTCAGGTCTCTCTTCGAGCACACGAGCGAGGGAATCGCCATCCACGAGCTGATCACGGATGCGGTGGGCGATGGGGTGGACTATCGGATCCTGGACGTCAACCCTGCCTTCGAATCCATAACCGGGATCCCGAAGAAGAGAGCGGTCCAGACGCTGGCCTCGACGCTCTATGGGACCGACAAGGCGCCATACCTCGACAAGTACGCGACGGTGGTGAAGACCGGCAGGTCAACCAAGTTCGAGGTATTCTTCGCGCCGATGGGCAAGCACTTCGTGATCTCGGCCTTCTCCCCTGAAAAGGGCAAGTTCGCCACTGTCTTCTCCGACATCACCGAGCAGAAGAACATGGAGGAGGTCTCCAGGAAGAGGGCAGAGGACCTGGAGAGCTCCAATGCCGAGCTGCAGCAGTTCGCTTACGTGGCCTCGCACGACCTTCAAGAGCCATTGAGGATGGTCGTCAACAGCCTCGGTATACTGGAGAGGAGGTCGAAGGGCAGGCTGGAGGCCAAGGACCTCGAGTACCTGGACCTGGCGATAGACGGTGGGATGAGGATGAAGAGCCTCATCGACGACCTCCTCCTCTATTCCCGTGTGGACTCGGACGAGCGGAAGCGCGGAGAGGTCAAGATGGACGACGTCGTCGTCAAGACCGTCCACGTCCTCCAAGGGACCATCGACGATCTGAAGGGCGAGGTCTCATGGTCCGACCTCCCCGTGGTGAACGCGGACGAGTCGCAGATGCTCCAGCTGATGCAGAACCTCATCGGGAACGCGCTGAAATTCCATGGACCCGAACCGCCCCGGGTCCATATCTCCGGTACCGAGAGATATAACGACTTCCTCTTCAAGGTCCAGGACAACGGGATCGGGATACGAAAGGAGCACCACGAGAGGATCTTCCAGATGTTCAGCAGGCTGAACCATGGCGAGGTCTACAAGGGCAACGGCATCGGCCTGGCCATTGCCGAGAAGATAGTCGAAGGCCATGGCGGGAAGATCTGGGTCGAGTCTGAGGAGGGGAAGGGGTCCACCTTCCTGTTCACCATAGAGAAGTGAGCCGATGCCCGTGGGATGAATCCGGCTTCGTCCAGCATTGTTGATAATGAAAGCCATTAATATGCTGTCTGCCATTCGCTTCCGAGCGATTCACCATGAAGCTGATTGGTAGCGATCGGTCCCAGATAATGACCCATTCCGACATACGCGCCATGACCATCGAGTGCGCCAAGGTCAACGGCATCAACCTGGCCCAGGGCGTGTGCGACCTGGACATACCCCCGCTGGTGGTCAACGAGGCCAAGAAGGCGATCGACGATGGCTGGAACACCTACACCCGATACGACGGCCTTCCCGTTCTTAGGGAGGCCATCGCCAGGAAGGTGAAGGCCTACAACGGCTTGGAGGCCGATGTGGAGAAGAACATCATCTGCTCCGAGGGGACCACCGGCGCGATGTTCGCCACCTGCATGGCGCTCCTTAACCCCGGCGACGAGGTCATCGTCCCCGCCCCCTACTACCAGTACCATGTCTTCACCGTCCAGATGTGCGGAGGCAAGCCGGTCATGCCCAAGCTCGGCCCCCCTCCAGCCTGGAAGTTCGACGCCGACGCCATCCAGGAGAGCATCACCAAGAAGACGAAGGCCATCATCATCAACACCCCCTCCAACCCCGCAGGGAAGGTGTACTCCATGGCCGAGCTCAAGGCCTTGCGCGACATCTGCGTGGACAACGACCTCTTCTGCTTCACTGACGAGATATACGAGTACTTCGTGTACGACGACCTGAAGCACGTCTCGCCCGGTTCGTTGGACGGCATGTCGGAGAGGACCATGACCATCTCCGGCTACTCGAAGTCGTTCAGCATCACCGGGTGGAGGGTCGGCTACGTCCATTGCCACGAGAAATGGAAGAACACCATCGGCTACGTGAACGACCTCATCAACGTCTGCACCCCGACCCCCTTCCAGATCGCCGTCGCCAAGGGGATAGAGCAACTTCCCAAGTCCTACTACACCGGCATCTGCGAGGAGTACGCCGGCAAGAGGAAGATGATGCTCGACGCATGCAAGGACGCGGGGCTCCACGCCTACAAGCCGGAGGGAGCGTACTACGTCCTCGCCGAAGTGTCCATGGTGCCAGGCAAGACGGCCAAGGACAAGGCCATGCACATCCTGAGGAAGACCGGTGTCGGGGCCGTGCCCGCCACGGCGTTCTTCCCCGACAACAGCGGCGACGCCATGGTCAGGTTCTGCTTCGCCAAGAAGGACCACGTGCTCGAGGAGGCCTGCGACCGTCTGAGGAAGCTCCACCTCTGAGCACTGAGCCGTCCGAGAACCCGCCTAGTCGCAGCACTCCTTCTTGCCGGACGAACCCCCCTTGCACGCAAGCCTCAGGATCGGGAAGACGTTGGACATTACCTTCCCTTCCGCCTTGCGCAGATGCTCGGTGAAGGTCGACCTCGACAGCCCCGCCCTCCTGGCCAGGTCATCGGCGTTGACCTTGGCGGGCTGGTCGAAGTAGCCCAGGGAGAAGGCCTCGCACAGCATCTCGACCTGCTTTTCGGTCAGGCCGGCTAGGAGGCTCTCGGCGGGGACCAGCATGTCGGAGCAGAAGCAGGGCAGCTCCACCGGCCTGATCGACTTGATGCGCACCTGCCCGCCCAGGCCCCTTATGCTCTCGACGAGCCTGGCGATGTTCTCCTGGCTGAAGGAGAAGATGCGGTAGAGCTCCCAACCGTCCTTGGTGACGTTGGGCTGGGTGTAGATGCACCCGTTCAATGCGATCTGGTGGATTATGGAGGAGGGGCCGACGTTCTCCGCCCCATAGGCGATCTCCAGCCTCCCCCTCTGGCGGGAGACGTGGGCGGGCAGGTACTCTCGGAAACCATCCTGGTAATCGTCCAAAGTGGACGGGTCGTCGCTCTCTATCACGGCCACGTGCATCACCTCGTTGGTCCAGGCGGTTATGGTCGAGTCCGGATGCTTCTTGGTGAAGCGGCAATAGGGGCAATCGTGGCTTATCTCAAGCTGCGCCTCGAAGTTCGTCACGCGCCTTCATGGCCTGGCAGCCTATTGAACCTCTCGCCGCGTTCTTTGAAATAGGCTTGGCAACCTTTGGCCTGCCAAATCGTGTCACCGTGCCAGCGGACGCCGGTGCTATATGAGAGGCCGCCCTGCGCCGGTGCAATCGAGAATACCCCCCATGCGATCACAGCATCTCGAGAACATGATTTCCGAAACAGAGATGTTCAACAAGATCAGCTCGTATCACCGGACGACCAGGAATGCTCATGCGACCTACCTCCGCGAGCAGGGGAGCGCCAAGGTGCGCGCTCCCATGCGGAAGCTGGTCCTGGTCTACGGGTGGCTGATCGGAAGGGCCTGACCCGAGCAAACCGCTCGATCACAGGGTCAGACCCTCCAAACTACTTTACCAATCTCTTCTTCCATCTTTTTTCTTTATGGCTTACTCTACAGAGATCGCTCAAGCTTAGTACACTCGCACATGCAGGCGCGACCGCCTCATTTCTTGGTCCCTCTGGACCTCATGAAGAGGTAGACCAGAGCGATGATCACGATGACGGCCACGACCGCCGAGGCGACGTAGAGGGTCGTGTTCGAACCATACGAAGGCGATGAGTTTCCGGGGTTCCCATCCAGCCAGACGTAATTGGACTGGGACTGGGCATATTGGTCATCCCCGGGCCAGACGTACCAGAGGGTCCAGTTGCCGGAGCTCTGGGCTCCGAACACCCTTATCAGATGGCCGTTGGTGATCTGGGTGACGTTGTAGTATGAACCGTAGCCATTGATGCTCCAATAGAGCGTGATCGAGCCATTGATTGGCGCTGAGGCCGTCAGTTCCAGAAGATAGTTGTATGCCGTGAGGTTGCTCGGCGTCGAGCTCGTCAAAGTTAGCGTCACGCTCTGAGGGGCGGCGGCCGCGGGAGAGGTGAGCAACGGTAATAGGGTCAGCGAAAGCATGGCGATGCAGCACCATAGGATAGCCAGCATCCGAGGGCCGATCTTAACCTTCATGGGGACCATCTTGCCAATTCCATGGTATTGGAAAACGAGTGGGAGCGACCGGCTTATAAGGATTGGTAGCCGCCGACAGCTTGGAAGGATGGCAGGAAACAGGTTATCCATTCGAATGGCCTGTGAGCAGGTTGAAATATCCTCTCGAACCTCCGAAGCTCATGCCCGAGAGGATCTTCAAAGCAGCCCTCATCGCCATGGCCCCGGACGCCGACCCGAAGAAGCACCGATGCGCGCTCAGGACATCGATCTATGAGCTCACGAGCGTCCTGGTCAGGGACGAGGACGAGGCGGTGAGAATCAGCAAGCAGCTGGTGAAGGAGGACGGCGTCCGATCGTTCCTGCTTTGCCCCGGATTCACCAACGAAGGCGTGGCCAGAGTGGCGAAGGCGACCGGAAAGGGGGTATCGGTCAACGTCGCCAGGGGCGATGGGCCTAGCAATGCCATCGCGCACGAGATTATGGAGGAGGCCGGCTTCTTCGACCGTCATTAGGATCGGGTTGGGTCACTCCGTCCTAACGTACCGCAACTTACCTGACTTGTCGTAGAACACTTGCCCGCCGTTGATGAGGCTCGAGAAGGCCTTCTCGAAATCGTCCCCGGCGATGCC
>DATIXC010000111.1:0-2824 GCA_035518995.1 Methanomassiliicoccales archaeon
GGTCAATCTGTTCCATCGGGCCGAGGAGCGGGTGGAGAAGGTCTGCGCCTTCATGGAGAGCGCCGGGGCGAAGGGGGTTTTGGGAAGGAATCCTGACGCCGTCTTGCCAGGGATCTCCTCCGAACGCGCCTTATGCTCTAAGGCTGGCATCTACTCCGCCGATGTCGTGCTCGTGCCCTTGGAGGACGGCGACAGGGCGGAGGCCTTGGCAAAATTCGGAAAGAAGGTCATTGCCATCGACCTAAACCCCCTGTCTCGGACGGCCAAGGCCGCCCATGTCACCATCGTCGACGAGGTCACGCGGGCCATACCCTTCATGATCAGCATGGTGCCGGAGCTGAGGAGGAGCGGGGACCGCCGTTTGGCATTGGTGAACTCTTTCGACAACCAGCACAACCTCGCCGAGGCCAGGAAGATCATGTGCGAGAACCTCTCAGCGCTGCAGGCCCAAGGCAAAGAATAAACCAGGACTTGGCCATGCTCTCCCGATGAGCATGAGCGAAGACCTCCTGGTCAAAGGCGTCCGCCGTCTGGAGTGGGCGGAGACGCATATGCAGGTTCTGGCGGAGATCGGGCGGCGACTGGTGGACGAGAAGGTCCTGAAAGGCGTCAAGATTGGCATGGCCCTGCACGTCGAGGCCAAGACCGGGATGCTCGCGGTCACCCTCGCCCGGGCCGGCGCCAAGGTCCGACTGGCATCGTGCAACCCTCTGTCCACCGACGACTCGGTGGCCCTCGCGCTCAACAAGAAGTACGGCATCAAGACCTACGCCAAGAAATGGGAGTCCACCGAGGAGTACTATTCGAACCTGGATGCAGTGCTGGACATGTCCCCTGACTACGTCATCGACGACGGGGCCGACCTAATCACCATCCTGCACACCGAGCGTACCGACCTGCTCAAGGGCGTGAAGGGCGCAAACGAAGAGACCACCACGGGGGTGATCCGCCTCAGGTCCATGGCCAAGGAGGGCAAGCTGAAGTTCCCGGTGATTTCGGTCAACGACGCCCACATGAAGTACCTGTTCGACAACCGCTATGGGACCGGGCAATCCACCTTCGATGGATTCATGAATGCCACCAACCTCCTGGTCGCCGGCAAGAGGCTGGTCGTGGCGGGCTACGGATGGTGCGGCAAGGGCATCGCCATGCGCGCCAAGGGCCTGGGCGCGAGCGTGATCGTCACCGAGGTGGACCCGATACGTGCCATCGAGGCCAAGATGGACGGCTTCGAGGTCATGCCAATGATCCAGGCAGCGAAGCTCGCGGACATCATCATCTCCGCCACTGGCTGCAAGGACATCATCAGGCTCGAGCATCTCAAGGTCCTCAAGGACGGCTGCGTCATGGGCAACTCCGGGCACTTCGATAACGAGATCTCCAAGAAGGCGCTGGAGGATTATGCTGGAAACCCGAAGAGGGTGAGGGAGTTCGTGGACGAGTACACCCTCCCGGACGGAAGGAGGGCCTTTCTCATGAGCGAGGGCCGCTTGATGAACCTCGCCGCCGGCCAGGGGCATCCCGTGGAGATCATGGACATGAGCTTCTCCATCCAGGCGCTGGCCATGGAGCACCTGGTCAAGCACCACGAGGAGCTCAGGCCAGAGGTGTACGTGCTGCCCAAGGAGCTGGACGACCTGGTGGCCACGGTCAAGCTGCGCACCTTGGGCGTGAAGATAGACGTCTTGACCAAGGACCAGCGGCATTACCTATCCACCTGGCAAGAGGGTACCTGATGAGCCCCTTCCTCTGCGTCTACGGCCACACCAACCTGGATTACATCCTTTCCCTCAACAAGTTCCCCGACCTGAACACGTCGGTCAATGTGGAGTCCAAGATTACATACTACGGCGGGACTGCTGCGAACGTGGCCACGATATCCGCAGCCCTGGGCACGCCCTCGGCCCTCTGCTCCTATGTGGGAGCGGACTTCCCACCCGGGTTCAGACAGCTGATGGAGGCCAAGGGCGTGGACCTCCGCGACCTGGTGATGGTGCCGGGCCATGAGACCCCAACGGTGTGGGTCGTGTCGGACCGCGAGCACAACCAGGTGGCCTACGTCTACCAGGGCCCGATGGGGACCATGGAGGGCGAGCCCCTCCTCCTCAACGCGGCGAGGGAATCGGAATGGGTCCACGTGATGACAGGGCGCCCGCCCTATTACCTGAGGCTCATGAAGGAGTGCCGCCGGCTGGGAAAGAGGATCGCCTTCGATCCCGCGCAGGAGATCCACAACGTCTGGAAAAACGAATGGTTCTCCGAGGCCATGAACATGGCCGATGCCTTCTTCTGCAACGAGAACGAGCTGCGCACCGCCCTCAAGTACATGGGGAAGAAGAGGCCAGAGGAGCTGCTGGACCACGTCGGCCTCCTGGTGAACACCATCGGCCCCAAGGGTAGCGTCGTCTACGCCAAGGAGGGCAGGGTCGAGGTCCCCGCCGTCAAGCCCAAGAGGATCGTGGACACCACTGGGGCGGGGGACGCCTTCCGGGCGGGGTTCTTCTCCGGCCTGTATCGGGGCGCGAACCTTCGCGAATCGGCCGTTATCGGCGCGACCGTCTCCTCCTTCGTGATCGAGGAACGCGGGTCCCTCACCAACATACCCTCTTGGACTCAGGTCGAGGAAAGGGCGTCGGGCTACTTGTGAGCGCATCATTATCATAAAGCGTAAAGAATCCTAATGGCTGGATGGTGCTACCAGCAACACAGAAAGCTTTATTTGAGATGAAGCCGTAACCCGGTGCAGGTGAACGCATGGCGGTGGGTTTCGTACTGATAAGCACAGCGCCTGCGAAGGAGCACGAGGTCTACAACGAGCTCCTCA
>DATIXC010000112.1:0-3769 GCA_035518995.1 Methanomassiliicoccales archaeon
TTCAGCTAGGAGAATGTAATGGCTGGGAGGTGATTTGCCTAAAGGTTGGGATTGCCTTCTTGGTCGAGGATATGAAAGATTAGCGAAACCCTTGCCCACCTTTTTCGACAATCAACGAATGCAATCACGCCAACTTACTTATGGGAGGTGTGGCCCCTAATATATATGGATAGGGGTGGGAGACTTTGGACGAACTTAGCGACCCAATCGCGAATAGCATCATCATTGATGCCCTTGTCAAGCTCGAAGAGTCCGCTTTTAAAGAGCTCGTTAGAATATCGGGTAACGATGAAGCGCTCACTGCTGTGAAACCTTATCGCAATGAAAAGGAGCTTCGCGATGATCAAGCCATAGCTCATCGAATCCTGTCCTTGGTCGTTTCGATCAATAACATAACCATAGCATTTGTCGATCTACATGGATCAGAGATGGCCCTCAAGTCGCTTTGCCCCAAGGCTTATGCGATTGGCCAAGAGGTCGGAGCTAAGTTTGCCAGTCATAATCCCGGTTTGAAGACAAGTGATAAAACCTTGTGGGAGCTCGTGTGCAAGATGGAAACAATCTTTGGACAAAAAGCTAACTATTCTGTCATTTCAGAGGATAAGATTGAAACTGAGATTGAAGATTGCCATCTTAAGACTTTTATACGATACGAGAGTTGCAAGCAACGCGAGGCCTTCTACCAGGGGTTGGTGGGGGTTATCAATCCAAGTTTTGAGTTCTTCTTTGACCGCATGCTGACCAAAGGAGACACGACATGCCATTGGGTCATTAGAAGGAAGGTCATGCAAAAGGAGATAGCTCAGGAAACAAAGGAGACAGCCAAACCGCATATTGAGGGAGGGGTTCAAAATGCGTAAGGTTTGACCTTCAGACCAGATAGAAGAATTTAAATGATCCAGATACTAAGAGTTTTCCAATTAAAAGCCTACCAAGGTAAGCAAGGATGATTGCCTTAAATAGATGCGTTTAAGAAGAATGAGCTGGGGAGAAGGGCGAAAATGCTCAAGCATTCATGCAGGGCTCGGCTCGACCGCACCCGATCTTCTTGCGCGAATATTAGACAAGATGCCTTGGAAGGGATCTTGAAGCGCAACAAAGCACATTCCTGAGCGGCCCATTGGCGACCACACTGCCTGCTGGGCTGGGAATGATCGAATGATAAGGACCAGATGCCCTGGTCGCATTTCACAGTACATGTCGGGCGCGATTGACATAATGGAGTTTGCGAGGATCGCTGAGCTTTGCAAGAATAGGGCTGTTGAGTAAGCCTGAAAGAGCTCCTTTGGTGCCTGACCTTAAGGTCTAAAGGGCTTTCGTCTCGGGTTGCGGCCTGGTCAGGAAAGAGCGCAGTGTCTCGTTCAAGGCGGACATGGATTGGTCGCTCATGATCAACGGCGGCACCAGGCGGACGGTCCTCCCTCCGGCCACGTTCACCAGCTGCTTCCTCTGGAAGGCATAGGCCTTGAACTCGTTGGCCCTCTCCCCCTCCATCTCGATCCCTATCATGAGGCCCTTGCCCCTGACTTCCTTCACCATGGGATTGCCCGAGGAGGTGGAGCGCAGCAAGGCCATCCACGTCCCGCCCTTCACTTCAGCTTTCTCGGCGAGCCTCTCCCGCCTCATGGTCGAGATTACCGCGGTGGCGACCGCGCACCCCAGGGGGTTGCCTCCGAAGGTCGTGCCATGGGAACCAGGGGTGAATGTCTTGGAGATCTCCATGGATGAAACTATGGCACCTATGGGATACCCTCCGCCCAGCGCCTTGGCCATGGTTAGGATGTCCGGCACGATGCCGAAGTGCTCGTGCCCGAACCACCTCCCGGTGCGGCAGAGGCCCGTCTGCACCTCGTCCATTATCAGCATGGCGCCCTTGTCGGCCGTGACGTCCCTGGCCGCGCGCATGAACTCCCGGCTGGGAACGACGATGCCCCCCTCCCCCTGGATGGGCTCGAGGATCAGAGCGGCGGTGTCGTGGTCCACGGCGGACTTGACCTGCTCCACGTCCCCGTAGTCGATGAAGTCGAAAGCCTTCGAGAGCAAGGGCTCGAAACCGGACTGGTACTTGAACTGGCCGGTGGCGGAGAGCGCTACCGAGGTCCGTCCGTGGAACGAGTTCTTGGCGGCCACGAAGCGGGGGCGGCCCGTGCTCTTGCAGGCGAGCTTGAGCGCCCCCTCGTTGGCCTCGGCACCGCTGTTGACGAACAGCGACACGGCCAGAGGCCACTGCACGATCGAGGCGATGGCCTCCCCCAGCTCCGCCTGCTCCTTGATGTAGTACAGATTGGAGGTGTGGATCAGCCGGGGCGCCTGCCTGGTTATGGCCTCGATCACCGCGGGATGATTGTGGCCGAGCGCGTTGACCGCGATCCCCGCCACGAAGTCCAGGTAGCGGCAGTTGCCGATGTCGAAGAGGTACTCTCCCTCCCCACGGTCGAAGCATACCTCCTCCCTGCCGTAGTTCTGGAACAGGTAGGACTTGTGGAGCTGCTTGATGTCCTCAAGACTTAGGTTGTCCATATTCGTCACCTCAGAGGGTCACCATCGTCCCCAGGTTCTCCCCGGAGAGGAGCTGGTTGACGATCGCGTCCTTCTCCCTTCCGTCCAGCATGTGGACGGCCTTCACGCCCCCCAGCACCGCCAGCTCGCAGGCCTGCGCCTTGGGGACCATTCCGTCCCTGACCACGCCCTCGTCGATTAGCTGCTGAAGCTGGGCGACGGTGACCTCCTTGATGGTGGTCTCGGGCCTGCCGTACTCGCGCATTATGCCTGGCACGTCGGTGATCAATATCATCTCTTCGGCCTTGATGGTCTTGGCGATGTGCGCGGCGGCGGTGTCGGCGTTGACGTTCATGAGCTTGTAGTCCTTGGAGGAGCAGATGGGGTATATCACTGGCACGAACCCGTTGTCGATGAGGTTGTTGAGGTTGAGCGGGTCGACGGAGCAGACCTCCCCGACGTTGCCCAGGTCCACCAGCACCTCGTTCCCGTCCTCGTCCTTGACCCTGACCGGGTCCAGCTTCTTGGCCACCAACGTGTCCCGCTCGGCACCCTGCAGCCCGACCGCCTTCACCTGAACGCGCTTGAGGGCGTAGACTATCTGCTCGTTTATCCTGCCCAGGACCTCATTGGCCACCTTCAGGGTCTCGTCGTCCGTGACCCGGAGCCCGGCCACCTTCTGCACCGGCAGCCCCCTTCGCTTCAGCTCCTCGTTGATCTCGGGCCCGCCGCCGTGCACCACGACCGGCTTTATCCCCAGGCCGACCAGCAAGGCGATGTTCTGGGCGAAGGCCTCCAGGGCCTCTTTGCCAGCGATCGAGCTCCCGCCTATCTTGATCAGTATCCTCTTCCCCTTCAGCTTGGCGGAGCGGGAGGGCGGTTTGGGCGGTTCCTCTTTCATTCGATACCACCTATGTCGTGTAGGAAGCGTTGATCTTGACGTATTCGTAGCTCAGGTCGCATCCCCAGGCCTCCCCCTTGCCCGGACCGACCCCGAGCTCCAGTTCGATGAGGATGCGCTTCTCCTTGAGGATGTTGCGGGCCACGTTCTCCTCGTTGGAACCAGGCAGGATGAGGGGGGAGCCGTTCTCGAAGAGCGACACCACCTTGCCGTTGCTCAGGCGAAGGCGTACCTTGGAGATGTCGAACTCGCTGCCCGAGTTGCCCAGCGCGGCAAGTATCCTTCCGAAGTTGGGATCGGCGCCGAACACCGCCGCCTTCACCAAGTTCGAGGCCACGATCGAGCGCGCGGCCGCCCTGGCCTCCTGGT
>DATIXC010000113.1:0-3633 GCA_035518995.1 Methanomassiliicoccales archaeon
GCCCTCCTGCCGCTGGCGATGCAAGCGCGCGAGAGCATCAAATTGCATCATCCGCTATCGGAGGGCATTTACTACAATGTCACAGAGTACCTCATTCCCTTGGTCCACAGATGCATCCCAGGCGCCCATGAGGTCGAGGTGATTCCGAGCGGCTTCAGAGGGGCATCGGCGAGCTCGTCTCAACGAGTGGTGGCGACCGGGCTATCGTGCGGCATCGATTCCTTCTTCACCATCGCCGAGCATTCGCGCCCATCGATGCCAGAGGGCCGTAGGATCACCCATTGCGTCTTCACCGACACGGGGTCCCATGGGGAGTCGGGCTCCGAGGTCGAGAAGAAGCTGTTCGAAGGGCGGTTAGAGAACTCTAGGAAGTGCGCTACGGAGCTCGGCCTGAAGATCGTCCTGATAGAATCGAACCTCTCGGAGCTGCTGCCCTGGGATTACATGATGACCCACAACTTGAGGAACCCGGCGGCGGTCCTGGCGCTAGAGAAGCTGTTCTCCATCTTCTATTATTCCGCTGGTGGGTCCTTCGAGGACCTATCGGACCCGGTCGGGGAGCTCCCCAACTATGACCCCATAGTCCTTTCCTATCTTTCCACGGACGGGTTGAGGTTCGTGTCCTCCGGATTCCAGTTCAAGAGGACGGAGAAGACGGAAATAGTGAGCTCGTACGAGCCATCCTATCGATATCTGAACGTCTGCACGAAGGAGGCCACCAACTGCTCGGTCTGCAACAAGTGCCTCAGGACTGAGCTTACACTCGACCTCCTCGGAAAGATCGAGCTTTATGGCCGTGTGTTCGACCTCGAGAAGTACCGTAAGGAGAAGGTCCGCTACCTGGGCAAGGTCAAAGCGACCGAGCGCTCTGACTTCTTCAGCAGGGACATCCTCGAACTGATGAGGAACAAGGGGAAGAGGATGGGATTCGCCTCGAACTACTATGCCCTGTCGTACAGGATGAAATCTGGGCTGCGCGAGGGTCGGTCAGGCACTATGGAGAGACTGTCGGAGAGAAAGAGGGATTTCGTTGCCATGGCGAAATCCTCAGGAGCATATCGCACGAGCAGAACGGTGAGGAAGGTCGTGGCCTTGATGGAGCGCCCCTTCCCGTAGGTACAAATGCGCGATCGCAAAATCGCCCAAGGCCATGGCGCGATGCATCCAGCAATGGATGCGCCTGTCACCTCTTCCTCATCCTCTCCAGCCTGAGCAGCACCTCGTCCGTGAAGGCCGAGGTCGAGTGCTTGCCGCCCACGTCCGGCGTGGAGATGCCGTCCAGATAGGTAAGCTTCAACGCGTCCTCGATCAGCCTCGCCTCGTCGCACAGGCCGAGGTGCCTAAGCATCATGGTCCCCGAGAGGATGGTGGCGGTGGGATTGGCGATGCCCTTCCCGGCGATGTCCGGAGCGCTTCCGTGGCAAGGTTCGAAAACGGCGTGGTCGACGCCGATGTTCCCGCAGGGGGTGAATCCCAGCCCGCCCACCAGCGCTGCCGCCTCGTCCGAGAGGATGTCGCCGTAGAGGTTTAGGGTGACTATGCACTGGAACTCCTTGGGCCTGGTTATCAGGGCCGCCGCCGCGGCGTCCACCAGCATCTCCCGCGCGTCCAGGCCGGTTCCCTGCACCTCCTCGAAGAAGATGCGCCTGAACAGACCGTCCGACTTGCGGATCACGTTGGCCTTGTGCACGCAATGGATGCGCTGCAGGTTGCGCCTCTTGCAGAGTTCGATGGCATAGCGCACGATGCGGCGGCAGGCCCTCTCGCTCACCTTGCGCTCCAGGATAATCGCGTCCCCTTCCTCCCTCTCCACCCCGGTGTACATGCCCTCGGTGTTCTCCCTCACCAGGACGAGGTCTATCTCCCCGATGCCGATGTCGGGGAGCAGCTTCTTGGCCGGACGGACGTTGGCGAATAGGTCCAGCTCCCTCCTGAGGTACAGCAATGGCGAGCGGTAGTTGGGGTCCGCCCAAGGCGTGGTTATGGCCCCGAAGAGCACCGCGTCCGAGGCCCTGATGAGCTCCATGGTCTTGGGCGGGAGGTACCAGCCATAGATGGCGTTGCACTCCAGCCCCATGTGGGCCGGGACCCATTCCAGGGAATCGGTCATGGACCTGATGATGCGGACGGCCTGGGGTATGACCTCCTTGCCGACCCCGTCCCCCTTGATCACCACTACCTTCTTCACTCGCGGCCCTCCAAGCGCTCGATGAGGCTGGCGACTATGATGGGCAGGGCTATGGTGGCATCGCCCTCGACCGTGATCTGGTCCGCGCCCTCCTTCACCTTGCCCCAGGAGACGGCTTCCCTGACCTGGGCGCCGGACAACGAGCCGTCGTACTCGAGAGCGGTCGTGAGGTAGACGGCGTGGTCCAGGCCGCCGCGGAACTGGTTCCACCAGATGGTGTGGTGCTTCGAGATCCCGCCCCCGATGATGATGGCCCCGGTCTCCTTGGCCTCGAACGTGATGTCGGAGAGGTCCTGCTCGTCGCGGAACAGGTCCACCTTGAACTTGCGGTGCGTCTGCCAGTACATCCATAGTTGGCTCCCGAAGCTGCCGTCGGTAATGCCCGGGACGTACATGGGCACCTTGTTCCTGTGGCACCAATGAACAAGGGAGGATTCGTCGTCGATGCGGGCGCCCACCTGGTCGATGAGCTCCCAGGTCGATACCGAGTCCTTACCCTCCAGGATCTCCTCGAACATGGGCATGAGCTTCCTCTCCAGGAGGATGCCGTAGGACTCGTTGGGGACCAGGACGTTGCCCAGCCGGTTCACGCCCCTCCTATGGAGCTGCGCGTCGTCCATGTAGAAGTCGCCATGGTAGTAGTCTTTCCATACGCGGGCCAGGTCGTGGTCCAGGGTGCCGCAGGTGGTGACGATGACGTCCACGAGCTTGCGCCTCACCAGCTCGACGATCGCACCCCTGGTGCCCGTGGCCATTATGCACGCGGGGAACGAGAGGAACTTCACGCAGTCGCGGCGCTCCATCTTCTCGACGATGTCGGTGGCGTCGGCCAGCTTCCTGCCGGTGAATCCGCCCGAGTCCTTCCATTGACGCACCAGGGCGTCAACGCTCATGCCCTCCCTCAGGACAATGTCCTTGACCGCTCGCCTCTTGACCATGGAGCCGCTCCCTGCCCGGGGCGCCCTCTCCCTAGCGCAACCACATTAATAAATTCTATCCATCCTGGTCCACCGTCAGGGCCAGGTCCATAACTCGAAGCTGGAGCCACGGGAAAAAACCTAAATCGCACTAGAGGGATGGTAAGGGGGAGAGCTTGAGGAAGCAGAGAGTGGCGATGCTCTCCATCTACTCCAACTCCGCGCTGGTGGTGCTGAAGCTGGTGGTCGGCATCACGATGATGTCCGTCTCCGTACTTTCAGAGGCCATCCACTCCATGATAGACCTCGTGGCCGCGGTCATCGCCAACTACTCCGTGCGGAAGTCCAGCATCCCCCCCGACGCGGACCACGCCTACGGCCATGGAAAGTACGAGAACTACGCCGGCGTCGTCGAGGCCATCCTCATCTTCTTCGCCTCGCTGCTGATCATCTACGAGGCGGTATCGCGCCTCATTTCCGGGGCAACGGTCGAGTTCCTATTGGCGGGCATAGCCGTCATGGGCATAT
>DATIXC010000114.1:0-6220 GCA_035518995.1 Methanomassiliicoccales archaeon
CTTATGGCGTTGCCGCATTCCCTCCCCATGAGGGAGAGGGATGAGGGCCTCGCCCTGGCCAAGATGATCGGCGCTAGGGTGATCCTGGTCGAGGTCGACGAGCTTGCAGAGGAGAGGTTCGTCTCCAACTCCTTGGACAGATGCTACTTCTGCAAACACCACCTCTTGGAGAGGATAGTCGCCGCGGCGATGAGCGAGGGCGTCGCCCAGGTGGTGGACGGAGTGAACGCCGGCGATCTGCGGAGTCATGCCCAGGGAATCCGGGCCGGGATGGAGCTGGGCGTCCGCAGCCCTTTGGCCGAGGCCGGCCTGACCAAGGAGGAGGTGCGGAGCCTCTCTAAGGAATTGGGGCTGCCAACGGCAAACAAGCCGCACTCGGCATGCCTGGCCACTCGCATACCCTTCGGCGAGGTGATAACCATCGAGAAGCTCGGCCGGATCGAGAGGGCCGAGGATGCGCTGAGGGAGCTAGGGATAGGGCAGCTGCGAGTCCGACACCATGGGGACTTGGCCCGCATCGAGGTGCTGCCCGAGGACTTCACCAAGGTCATGGCCAACCGGAAGCTGATAGCCGAGAGGTTTAGGTCGATAGGCTTCCGCTACATCTCTTTGGACATCGAGGGCTTCCGCTCCGGGAGCATGCAGCCGACAGGTCCGGCCTGACTCACTTCCTTGACTTGGTGAAGCGTACCTTGCCTACCAGGGCGGAAGGGCACAGGGTGGGGACCTCCACCTCCCACCACTTGACCCACTTCCTCTCCTTGGTCAGTTCCTTTACGGAGGAGAGCATGCGCAGCAGGTTGTCGGAGATGCGCAGCTCCTTGATGGGGCGGACCAGCCTGCCGCCCTCGATCAAGAACATCGCGTCTCGGGGGATGGTGCTGAAATCTCCCGTCTGGTAGTTCTGGTAGCGTAGGTACCAGTCGTTGGTCACGTAGATCCCCCTTTCCACGGAGGAGATGAGCTCATCGAGCGACCTCTGGCCCTCTCCTACCACCAAGTTGAAGGGGCGTGGCGCAACCAGCCCGGCGCTGGCGGTGGTCGAGGCATTGAACTTCTTGGCCGTGGTGCTGTTGTGCAGGTAGCCCTTGAGCACGCCCCCCTCGATGATGGCGTTGCGCCTGGTCGGAAGGCCCTCGGCGTCGAAGGGCATGGAGCCGCAGGTCGCCTCCATGGTCGGGTCGTCGATGATGCTGACACCATCGGAGGCAACCTTCTGCCCGACCTTGCCACCCAGGAACGATAGGCCAGCCTCGACGCTGAACGCCGATGAGGACCGGCCCACCTGGTTCACGAGGTCCGCGAATACCAAAGGGCCTAGCACGGCATCGTACTCGCCGGGCTCGCCGTCGGAGGCTCCCAGGGACGCCTTGGCGAGGCGCCCCGCCTCCGCTCCTGCATCGGAGGGCTTGAAATCGGACTCCTTGCCAGCGATGCTCACCGAGTGGCCCGAGGCGTTCTCGGAACAGAACGCCCGGAGCGAGAGCTCCATCGCCGACCTCTTCATGACCCCGAAGGCCCCATTGGAGGTCTGGAAGGTGAGCCTGCCGCTGTCCGAGGTGAGCGAGCCGGCCACCCTCACCGCACCCTCCTTCAGTGCGGCCTCGATGGCCTCCCTGGCCAACGGGACGATGGTCTTGGGGTCCGTCGCCACCTGTCCGCCCTCGAGGAGCCTTGGGTCATAGGTGAAGGGCCCCTGTGGCAATGGGGCGTAGGTGCTCGAGGCCGGAGCGCGCTTGGCCATCTCCACCACCTTCTTCGCCGCCGCCACGATCCCCTTCTTGGAGAGATCGGCGGCGCTGGCCCCTGCCCTGCGCCCATTGTCGTTAACAAATATGCCAGCGGTGACGTCGCTGAGCGCGTTCACGGTGGTGATCTCGTTATTGGAGAAGCGGACCATCAGCCCCTCGGACTGTGCCACCGACACCACGACGTCGTTGACCCCCTGAGCCTTGCAGGTGTGGAGGACGAGCTGGCAGATGTCCTCGGCCCTCATGCGATCCCTCCCAGGCGGATGCCTCTGAGGCGAAGGTGAGGGCCGCCCGTCCAGACCGGGATGCCCTGCATCGGGTCCCCTTTTCCGCAGTAGGCGGCGGTGAACTTGAGGTCCTTGCCCACGGCATCGACCGCCGACCATAGCCCGGGAGTGGTCATCTCGAGCACTGGATTTCGCAGGCGGCCACGGAGCTCCCCGTCCTCGATGCGATAGGCCTCGAGGCCGACGTACCTCTGGTTGTAGCGCCGGTCGTCGATGTTCCATTCCATGAAGTTCCTCATGTAGACGCCGTAGGCCACGCCCTCGATGAGCTCATCGAAGTTTAGCTCACCAGGCTCCACGAAGGTGTTGGCCATGCGCACGATCGGCTCGCGGTTGAAGGCCACGGAGCGCGAGGAGGCGTTGCTCTCCACGCCCATGCTGTAGGCCGTGGATCTATTATGGAGGAACTCACTGATCCTGCCCTCCTTGATCAGGTACCTCTTGCGGGCCTTGACCCCCTCGTCATCGTAAAGATAGTAACCGAACGACCGAGGTATGGTGGGGTCCTCGACCACGTTGACGATGTCCGAGCCTACCTTCATCCCCAGCGAATCCTTCTGGAGGTACGCCTCGCCCGCCTGCGCCGCCTCTCTTCCAAGGATGCGGTCGGCCTCGCCAGGATGGCCGGAGGACTCGTGGGAGATGATTCCCACCACCTCGGGCCCGAGGATGACGTCCCCCTGCTCCTCCTTGGCGGCCTCGGCCTTGAGCAGGATGTTGGAGAGCGCCCCGGCCTCCTCGCCCATCAAATGGGGCAGGTCCCAGCGCTCGATCCCCTCCCAGCCCGTCGATTCCCCGAGGGTGTAGGACCTCTGCACCGAGCCACGTTCCGCATGGAAGGCGGTGAGGAAGGTGTCCAGAGCGACCCTGGGGATCTTGCTATACACCTTCGCCCCATCGGAGTTCATGACGGTCTTCTCGGTGACCGTGGTGTCCAACGAGAGGTACCGCCCAGGAAGCTTCACGCCAATCTTCTCGGCAGCGCTGACCGCCGCGGCGTCAGCCTCCTTCAGTAAATCTATGCGGGCGTCGAGGCTCACGGCATCGAACGGCACCCTAGGCCTTATCTCCACCCTTCCTTGACCAAGCTCCGCCCTCCCCATGGCGATCGGGACCTTGTTGGCCCGTCCGGCCTGCTTGGCGCTGACCACGATCCGCTTGATCACCGCCCTGATGTCCTTCTTGGTGAGCTGGTTGGTGGCGCCGAAGGCCAGGCCACCGTTCACGATTACCCGAAAGGCCATTCCCCGCCTGGTCTCGAAGGAAGCGACCTCCGGCTCCCCGTTCTTCAGCAGGTTGGACTCATTGTAGTCGGACTGGAACCTCGCCTCGGCATAGCTCGCTCCCTGCGCCTGGGCCAAGGACATTGCGAACTCTAGATGGTCTTCCACTTACATCCCTCAGGTGGATTTCAAAGGAGGCGGGCGTAGATAATCCTTCTCTTGCGCTTCTGGCAGGGAAAGGCATACATAATATGAAAGCCTAGAACAAACCCATGCGCGCGACCATCACGCTTCTGCAGTACGAGCACGGCATCATAAGGCAAGTGACGGATGTGCTGGGCGAGATGGTCAAGCAGGGGACCCTAGCTAAGCATCAGAGGCAGGTTACCAAAGCCGCCTCGTTCATGGACTCGTACGTCACCAGGCTGCACCATCAGGTCGAGGAGAGGTTCCTGTTCAAGACCGCCATGGCCATGTCCATGGAGCTTGCCAAGGGGGCAAGGGAGCTCATGGACGACCACGCCAGGGTCAACGGGCTCATCTCCAGGTTCAAGCAGCTCTCTGCCAGGAAGGAGGCCTTCTCCGATGGCACGCTGGCCTTCGTGACCAAGGAGCTCGTGGAGAGCATGAAGCAGCACATCCGCCGCGAGGAGGATTCATACTACCCCAAGGTCGAGGAGGCCTTGTCCATGGAGGTCGATGCGGACCTGGTCATGGCCATCGATGAGTTCACCAAGTCCAAGTTCGATACTGACTTCCTCCAGGCCAGCGAGGAGCTGGCGATCAAGCTGCAGGACGAGGTGCTCGGTGCCGGCTATTACACTGGCATCCTCTGATGCATCGATGCCGCGAAACCGTTAGAGCCCTCGCTCATCATCAAAAAATGAAGAAATGGAAAATGGTTTGTCGGGGAGGCCTGTGCCTCCCTTAGGCCGCTCACTTCTTCTCGGCCGGTTTGGTCTCTTCCTTCGGCTCCTCAGGCTTCTTGCCCAGCTTGCCCTTGCTCCTCAGGTAGAGGAGCACGAGCAGCGCCGCCACGATGATGATCACCGCGACGATCAGCCAGGTCCAGTTGTCCACAGGCGTCATGCCAAGGTCCGCGATGGTATTCGACTGCCCTGCACCGACGACCACATCGTTCCGCACCAGGTCCTTCTGGCCCGAGGCGGAGATGGTGAGGTTGTAGATGCCGACCGGCACATCGATGCCAAAGTTCCCGTTGACGTCCGTCAGCGTTGTCTTCCAGAAGCCGGTTCCCTGCGACATGTTCACCGTAGCGTTAGCGATCGGGTTGCCGTTCTTGTCTAAGACGACACCGGTCACGTGCGCTATGGTGGTGAAGGTCCAGCTCTTGGTCCCGGACAGGGGGTTGCCCGCCAGGTCCGTCCCTGCGACCGTCACGGTGTACACCGTGGCGTAGGCCATGCTCGCGCTCGGGGTGAAGACGACCTCGGTGTGCGGAGCGTTCCACAGGTAGGTGCCGGAGACGGCGGGGCTCAGGGTCACGGTGACGCTGCCGGGCAGCATCTCCTCGCTGAAGTCCACGGTGACCGTGGCGGCCCTCAGCACGCCGTTGGCCCCGGTCGCCGGGACGTGCCCGGTGATGCTCGGGTCGACGGTGTCCACGAAGAACTGCACCTGGCTCTCGGCCATGTTGCCCACGTTGTCCGTCGCCCTGACCTGGAAGGTGTAGGGCGTGGTGGTGGTGTCGCTGGGCACGGTCAGGGTGAAGGTGCCGCCCACGATGTCGCTCCAGACCTCGCCGGAGCCGAGCTTGCCCTGCACCGACTGCACCCCGGACAGGGTGTCGGTGACCGTGACGTTGATGGTCACGGTCCGGCTGTTCAGGTGCGCCTGGTCCGCTGGCGAGGTGATGTCGATGGTCGGGGCGCTCAGGTCCGTCAGGATGCCGACGGTCTTCTCCTGGCTGTTGCCTACCAGGTCCCAGGCCTCCACGTGGATGACGTGGTCGCCCTCGGCCAGGCCGGAGAAGGTGACGTTGGCCAGCCCGGTCACGTTGACCGGGGCGCCGTCGTCGACCCATGCCCAGACGTGGGACAGGCCGGTGGTGTTGTCCACCGCGGTCCACTCCACGAGGACGGAGTCGACGTTGAACATCGCACCGTCCGCGGGGGAGGTGATGACCACGTAGGGCGAGGTGACGTCGGTCACGAAGCTAACGGAGGTCACGTTGTAGTTGCCTGCAAGGTCGACCGCCTTCACGGATGCGACATGAGTTCCATCGGCTAGACCAGTGAACGTGTACTCGATCTCATACCCCATGGGCATCCAGGCGCCATCATCGATCATTATCTCGAAGCCGGCCATGCCAAAGTTGTCGGAGGCGGTCCAGTTCATGAACACATCGGCCGAAGCGAGCATCATTCCCTCGGTGGGAGTGACTATGCTAACGTCCGGCTTGGTCAGGTCGATCACGAAGCTCACGCCGGTGGTGAAGTTGTTGCTGGCGTTGTCCCAAGCCCTCACCTGGAAGAGGTGCACGCCCTCCGTCAAGGTCAATGGCCTGACGGTGGTGGCGCCCATGAACACCCATCCCTCGGCATCAATCTGCGACTCATAATAGGCGATGCCAGAGGAGGGGGTCGGGTCCACGCCCAGCCAAGCGGCGTTGATGTTGGTCACGTTGTAGTAGCCGCCATCGACCGGGTTCAGGATGACCACTACGGGGCTGACCTTGTCGACGAAGAAGGTGACATTGCTCTCGTTCCAGTTGCCCGCTATGTCGTATGCGATCACGGAGAACGTGTGCGAGCCGTCAGCCAGCCCGGTCAGTACTGACCAGTTGTTCAGGCCAACGGAAGCGTACACCGCTCCATCGAGACTAACCTCGGCCCGGGCAAGGTTCGCATCGCTCATGGTCCAGGTCGCGTTGACGGTGTCAACGTTGAAGTACTCCCCCATCGTGGGGAATGTGATGGCCACGCTGGGCTTGGTCACA
>DATIXC010000115.1:0-6468 GCA_035518995.1 Methanomassiliicoccales archaeon
TTATGTCCAAGGCGATGATGCTTGCTCCTGAACGTGCCAGGGTGGCGGCGGTGTGCCCAGCGCCCGTCGCCACGTCCAGCACCGATAATCCTGGGCTCGCTTCGGCCAGATCCGATAGGGCCTTCAAACTCGATTCCTCGGTGTGCGCCTGGCTAGTGGCATAGAATTTGGCGTTCTTGCCGAACGACTCGCGCGGATCGGTCCTCATGGGATTAGCCTCGGATATAGCCGTTCTCCTTGTACCAACCCACGGTCTCCGCGAGGCCTTCCGGCAGCGAGTGCTCCGGTTCGTAGCCCAGCTCCGCCCTGGCCTTGGCGATGCTGTAGTTGCGGTCGACCTTGAACGTGTCCATGGTGCTCACCCTCCAGATGAAGTTGGGCTTGCGGCGGATGCCGTTGAATAGCTGGACCGGGGCGACCATGACCTTGGCCAAAGGGATGGGGATATGGAGGCGGGGAGGCTTTTTCCCTAGAATTCTGGCCATGATAGCATAGATCTCCTCATAGCTGTAGGCTTTGGAATCGGAGATGATATAGGTCCTGTCCTTCACGGCATCGAAGTTTTCCAAGGCCGAGATGAAGGAGTGGACCACATCGGAGACGTGGACGAACTGAAGGACCTTCTTCCCGTCCCCGATGATGAAGTTGGAGGCGACGGAATTGGCAAAGGTGGTTATGAACCAATACGACACGTCGTCCAGGTTCCTTGGGCCGTAAATGCCGGACGATCGCAGGATGACGTGCTGTATGCCCTGCGCTCCAGCTTCCCTGATAAGACCTTCGGCCTTGAGCTTCGACCGACCGTATTCGTAGTATGGATGGCATGCGGAGCTCTCGTCAGCGATGCCGTTGGGGGTCGGGCCTATGACTTCGGTGGTGGAGCAGTAGACGATCCTCCTCACGCCGGTCTGTCGCATCGCCTCCAGAAGGTTCTTGGTCCCTTGCACGTTGACCTTCTCATACATCTCCATCGTGCCGCTGAAGGTGTAATATGCGGCCAGATGGACCACTGTATCCACCCCGACCAAGGCTTTCTGAAGAGAGTCGGGGTCGTTCATGTTAGCCCGACGGATCTCCACATGGATTCGCTTCAGAAAGCCGACGTCGCTCTCCTGGCGGGCCATTGCCACCACATAGTGGTCTCTCTGGACCAGGGCCTCGACCAAATGGCCTCCTACGAATCCAGTCGACCCGGTCACAAGGACTTTCAAAGGATGTCCTCCATTTCGAGGGGGCTGCGGCGCTCGTAGACGGTGTATGTGAATAGAGAAGCCAGACCGACTCCGTCGTAAGGTTCCGAGGCCGACCGCATGAACATATCCTCGACGGGAACGATCCTGTAGGAACCGGTGGCGGCCATGGCCCAAACCGCCTCCTCTCTGCCGCTCTCGGCCAAGGCCAATCCTATCGTCTGCACCTTATCGACGCCCGCGAATGCGGCCATGCTAGGGACCTTCTTGACTATGGAGACCGCTCCCTCCAAGCTGTCCACAACCACCAGCTCCAAGAAGCGACGCCGTCCATGGACGCTGAAAGAGGGGAACGATGTGACGACCGGGTCCAGGTTGCTAAATGCTTTGGTAATCGCCAATGTCCAAGGATTCTGCACATTGTTGGAATGAAGGACCTTGGAGCCTTTGAGCGCCATGACCCTCCTGGCACTGTTGGTCACGAAAAGGGCATCGTTCGATGGGTCGACAGGATATCGAGGCCCGATGGACTCCAAGTGGTTGCGCACCATCGACGCGAAGCGGAGCGCCGCATCGTACCCGCCGATGTAGATCCCCATGGTGGGGGAGGAGCAGAGCTGCTGCTCATAGAGGACCATGTTCAGGGCCAACCCCCTGGCCACGTCCTCGGAGTCGCCGCCCGGACCGATGACCGCGATGCCGGTCAATGGGCCGTTGACGAAGAGACGGGGATGGTTGGGATTCTGTGCCAACCTGGCGGCCACCAAAGACCTTCCCGGCTCCCCGCCCCAGTAATTCACCACCCCGAAAGGCGCCGAACCCAAAGCCGAAATCAGGCCTGGCGAATCATGGGTGAAGTAGCTGATGCACAGGGACCTTGCCATCAGGTGGGCTGCAGGCGACCTCGGGGCGATTTCCTTGAAGCCGGAGAAGACCTCGAACACCGCTCTGTAGTTGGAAAGGGAGGGCTTCAGGACCGTGAAGTTGCCGGTCGTGTGGGAGACGACGGTCGGAATCAAGGTGGGGATGATGGAGTTGCCAGAGGACATGATGAAAGCCGGTCCCGATGGCAAGTGACGGATGGCCTCCGAACCTTGTATGTCGACGAACCTCTCCAGCGCGGCCTTCCCGCCTATCAGCGAGGCTTCGAGGTTATGCCCTATCTCCTCTCCTCTCAGGACCTTCGGGACCAAGGAGAACTCGAGGTCGATCAGCCTGGACGGATAGCCAGTGCTGAGCTCTAATGCCTCCTTGGCGGCGGTGAGCTCGCCGGCCAATTGACGTTCTTTCCAAAGCTCGCCGAGCCAATCGAGCGCCTGCAGCCTCTCTTCCAGGGGAACCTCGCACAGCTCCGATTGGACCTCTCTCCCCTCCTTGAGCAGTTGCATCAGACTGGCCTCGGAGAGCTCCTTGACCCTCTGACCGTCCGCGTCCCTCTCCACGCCTTCCAAGCTCGCTCCGAACAAGAAGGGCTCGATCATGCCGTCCCCTCCTTGCCCCGCATCATCTCCTCCAAGGACCCACCACAGGCGCGCTGGAGCTCCAATCCCTCTTTGATCGTCAGCCTCCTTTGGAAAGTGAATTCCTTGCCATAGAAGCGGTCGGAGGCCTTGGAGGACATGATGTCGCCAGGATAGAAGCACTCCAGCCAGGATGTGGTGAAGGGGTTGAATATGCAAACCACCCCTTCCCTGCCTTCTCCCTCCACGGGCTCGAATGTCCTAGGGTCCAGGAGGATAACCTCGGAGAGCGGGTGGGGCACCTTCTCCATTACGCCGTAGTGATCGATCATTGCTGTCAGGGTCTCCGTCATCCCCAGGACGTCCATGAAGGGCGTCGGCCTCGATGCCCCCTTTTTACTGGAGGCGGTAAATTGCTTCCTGGAGATATCGACTATCTTGCCATATGGCGGTAGATCCGCGAAGCCTTTCGTCCCTCCTCCGGTCACTATCGCGCCTCCTTTGCCGAGTCGAATGGGAGGCGAGCCTGTCGCGAGCTTCTGGACGATGTACTTGGACCAGGTCAGCTCTTCGTTTCTCTTGGCGAGCAGGTAAACCCCCGCAGGAGGTGTGAAGAACAGCTTGGGCTCGGCCTTGCTCTTCAGGAAGCGCATTATCCTTTGCCGATTGGGCTCCAGCTTCTGCCAGGGCTTGTCCCCTTCAATGCCCTCCTGCAGGTCCATGCCGTAGATGAGCTCAATCCCCTTCGACTCGAGGGCCAGCTCGACGAAGGCCACGAAGCTGAGCCGATGACGAAGCTCGGGAGCGGCCATGAACAAGGCTATTCCCCTTCCTTGATCCAGCACATCCCCGTACACGTATTCGAATAACAAGGCGTTGGCCTTCACCATGATGGCCAGGTCCAATGGCGAGCGATAGACCTTGACCGGTGCCCGGCCGGTCGTGCCTGACGATTGGAAGCTCTCCCCCCCAGGCTCGACCCCGGGAATGAGGAAAGGTCGATGGCCCTCCCCCCGTAGCATATCCGAGGGAACGGCCAATTTAGCCAGGTCCTCGATTCCTGCCGTGGAAGGCTCTATCTCGAGTCGCTCGAAGAGCTCCTCGTAGTAGCTGCTTTGCCGTTTGAAGAATAGTAGGCACTCCCTAGTGATCTGCTTCCTTATGCCTCGTAGCTGATCGGGGGACCTATGGAAAAGGGAGTCGCCCTGGACCAGCTCCCAGACCTTTTCGGCGAACACGTCCCTCAGAAGGCTGCTCTTCGATGCCCGGGCGAATATCTCTCCGACGGTCATGGGATGAGCCCTCTATGGCATTTGAAATATTAACAGTGAGCCATAGGCTGACTAGACCTTTTTCAATTAGCTTCAAGGTGATGAAAATATTCATAATTCATACCGGGCATCCGATGTCGCTCGGTGAAGAGATTGGAGGAAAAGGGAATCCTGGTCCGTACAGTGGAGAGCACCGACCCAAGGGCGTCAAGTAAGAAGATGGTCCTTTTAGCGGAGTGGATATCCATTCCTCTGCTCGCGATCATCCTTCTGGGGCTGGCCCTCTTTACGGACGTCGAGAGCAACGATTACTGGTACGTCCTGATGGTCCTGCTCTTTGGGGTCCTGCCTCTGGAGGCCGTAACGATGATTTACGTCGCCGATCAATATCATGCCCAGACCGAGCCGATCAATATCTACTCCAATGGGATCGAGGCTTATTCCAGCACATTCAACAAACTTCGGGGGGTGGACGGTTTCCTGCACAAATCCCATCTGGTCGGAATCGAGCTCCGTGACGTTTCTGTCAACGCCCAAGGCAAGAGGGACTATGATAGGTCCATCACCTTGGAGCTGAGCAATGGCAGGCGTCGCTTGATTGGGGTTCGTGCCAGGGAGGTTTCCGCTGAGGCGGCGAGGACAATGAGCCTGATGTGGTCATTGCCAATAGATGATGCTCCCTTGCGGCAGAGAAGGCGTTGACTCCAGCTCCCTAATGAAAACCATAACTGCACTTGCTAGGGCTTGTAGCGCTTACCGACATCCCAGCATCGAGCTATAGGTTCCCCGACGGTCCAGTAACGCTTGCTGCCCATCTCGAATAGCATCGGCTTGAGCTTCCCCAGATCGATATGGCCGTCCGTCAGGACGTCGTCATCCGCGAACGTGGAGAGGATTTCGCCCACGAAGATCTCGTGAGTCTTGAAGTCCAGGGTCTCGTGCAGGTGGCAGTCCATGCAGACAGGGCAGCCCTCGACCATCGGAGCGTTCGGGCTCTCGGAATAAAACGCTCGGAACACTTTGGACTTGTCGACCTTGTTCCCCGACGCGATGCCGCAGTAGTCGGTCTCCACCACCATGTCCGTTGTGGGGATGCATACGCTGAAAGCCTTCGTCTTCTTGATGCAGTCATTCACATGATGCGTCTTGCTCAGCCCAATGGAGATGTACTGCGGCTGGCCGAAGTTGAAAATGCCCACGTGAGCCACAGTGGTGTAGTCTTCCCTGTCTCCATCCTTGGCCCCCACCAATACGACCGGCATTGGATATAGCGCGCAGATGCCGCCAAGATTCTTCTTCATTTGGATACCTGATAAGATAGAGGCGACAAGGCCATAAGAATCAGCGCACGCCAACAAGGCTTCGCAAATGCGACTGACATCGCATGTCTACTCATCCTCGAAGGCGCTTGGGTCCTCGACGATGCTGAAGATCGTCCCCATGGGATTGGACATGTAGCATTTCCGCCCCTTCCCCTCCCAAGTGGTGACAGCCCATCCCTGGGACTCGAGGTCCTCCCTGGCCATCTCCAGATCGGGGACAAGGAGCTCCATTATCGGTCCGAGGTTGTCCCCCTCCTCGATGGTGAGCTTCACGTCCCCATCGAACATCTCGACCCAGCCTTCGTCTTCAGAGACCACGGTCATGCCCTCTCCCTGAAAATGCTCCTTGGCGGCTTGCACGTCCCTGGTCCTCAGGAGGACGCTATTGCTCACCTTGTAATAGGACATATCGAACTCCTGGATTCGCGGAGCGGCAGATAATCCTGGCGGCTGGTGCCATCGAAGCAAGACTGAGAACCGTTAAATATCATGCTCTTCATGTCCTTGAACCGTGCGAACAAATATCACGTGCTCTGGAAGACTCGATGTTTTGGTCGGCACAGTGATCGTTGTTCTTGGGTAGAGGGCACTCTCCCTGAGGGTGTCCTCAATCATCGTAGAAGACTAAGGAGGTGTGGCTTTTGAAAGGCTCGAAGGCTTTGCTGGCACTGCTGGAACGAGAAGGGGTAGAGGTCATTTTCGGGTATCCCGGCGGGGTGGTCATCCCCATCTACGACGACCTCTTGGACTCCAACATACACCACGTGCTGGTCCGCCACGAGCAATGCGCCGCCCATATGGCAGACGGCTACGCCAGGGCGACCGGTCGACCAGGCGTATGCCTGGCCACCTCTGGCCCGGGATCGACGAACCTGGTCACCGGAGTGGCCACCGCCTATGCCGACTCCAGCCCGATGCTGGTCCTGACAGGGCAGGTGGCGACCCATCTCATCGGCACCGCTGGCTTCCAGGAGGCCGACACCTTCAGCCTAATGATGCCGATAACCAAGCACAACTTCAGGGTGCTCGAGCCCAAGCAGCTCCCGGAGGCTATCAAGCGCGGGATGAACATCGCCAAGAACGGAAGGATGGGGCCCGTGCACGTCGACCTCCCCGTGGACGTGATGAATGGGGATGTGCCAGAAAAGCTCATGGAAGAGTCGTTCCCCATACCTGCACCAGCCGAGGACTTCACCCAGATGCTGGAGGCGGTCCGCATGCTGCT
>DATIXC010000116.1:0-5999 GCA_035518995.1 Methanomassiliicoccales archaeon
GCTTCTTCTCCTCGTCGTCCATGTGCTTGGTGAGGGAGATGAAGATGGGCAGGCTGGCGAACGGGTCGAAGATGAAGAAGAGGAGCGCCACAGCGTAGATCAGCTGGTCGATGTAGTCCATCCTGCCTGCCTCCCCCTGAAATCCGCCGTTACCTATTTTTTATTGTTGCCTTGTCGAGTCCCCGAAGGCTTCGTGAAGGGACCGGTGCATGCGCGCCTGGACGTCGACCAATCCTTTATATTCGCCTGGATTCGTAGACCATAGGAGGTGAGAGGGACGAACACGCAAAAGAGGTTCTGGCGCTGTCATGTGTGTAATGACATCCACTTCGGGGTGAGACCGCCCGAGTACTGTCCGACCTGCGGCATGCGGAACGCCTTCGCCTTGTGCGATCGCAACGAGGCGGTCAAGCTGCTGGAAGGCCTCAAGGACAAGACAGTCTGGCGCTGCGAGGCCTGCGGGGACATGCACCTGGGCGCCAAGCCAATCCTGCAGTGCCCCTCCTGCAGCTCCAAGATCAAGTACGTCCCGAGCAGCAAGGACGAGGTCACACAATCCACCCGTGACGTCGCTTACGTCATCGAGACCTCCGAAGGGGTCCTCGAGGTCTGGGACGATTTCGGGGAGCAAAGCAAGAAGTTCAAGGTCTGGGAGGACCGGGAGAGCGTCAAGCAGCTCTCCTTGGGGGTGCTAGAGAACCTCAAGAGCAAAGGCCTGAAATATTGCCCATGCCGCATTACCACGGGCGATCCGGACAAGGATTTCAAGCTCATCTGCCCATGCAACTTCCTCGCCCAACAGACCTGGAAGGAGTACGGCGAGTGCTGGTGCGGGCTGTTCGTGAAAAGGTGATGGAAATGGCTGAGGAAGGGAAGAGGCTGATCTGGTTCTACGGAAGGGAGTGCCCGCACTGCAAGAAGCTGCACCCTGTGGTCGAGCAATGGGAGGCCCAGACCGGGATAACCATCGACAAGCTCGAGGTCTGGCACGACGACAAGAACGCCCAGCTGATGCGCAAGTACGGCGAGGTCATCTCCGCGGCCTGCGGGGGGGACCTCGGCGTGCCCGCGTTCTACAACGAGAACACCAAGAAGGCCATATGCGGGGCCCGGATCGACGGCGAGAGGCTCACGAAATGGGCCAAGGGATGAGCCCTATCGTCCCCAAGGCGAGGCCCAAGGGCGTGTCGGTCCGCAAGGTTAAGGGCGGCAAGCTCTTCAGATTGAGGGTCTCCCGCACCCGCAGGGTCGCCAAGGTGAGGCTGGATGGTGACCTATTCATACATCCCGAGGAGGCGCTGGGCAGCATCGAGGGCTGGCTCGGCCAGTGCCTGTCGATGGAGGACGAGCGCAGCGCGGAGCGATTCCTGCAGGGCAAACTAGAAGAGGAATCAATCCAGATTATCGGTGCGGACCCGGCCGAGCTGGTCTCGGCCTTGTGGGAGGCCAAGGGATGAGGTGGAGGTTCGTCGACTTCGAGTACTGGAGCGCGGCCATGAACATGGGCATCGACGAGGCCGTCTCCGAGGGCGTGATGAAGGGCACGAGCCCCCCGACCATTCGCCTCTACGGCTGGAAGCCGAGCGCGGTGAGCATCGGCTGCTTCCAGAGCCTGAAGGTGGAGGTGGACTACCGCAACTGCGTGCGCTACGGCGTCGACGTGGTGCGCAGGCGCACCGGCGGGGGAGCGGTATACCACGATGAGGCGGGCGAGGTCACCTACAGCGTCATCTGCCCGGAGGAGCTGATGCCCCTGGACATCAACGCCGCGTACCGCCAGGTGTGCGGGCGCATCGTTGACGCCCTGGACCTGCTCGGCGTCAAGGCCATGTTCTCCCCTATCAACGACATCCTGGTGGACGGCAAGAAGATCTCGGGCAGCGCCCAGACTAGGCGGGCGGAGGTCTTCCTGCAGCACGGGACCTTGCTGTTGAGCGTGGACCGCAAGCGCATGTTCCGGCTGCTCAAGGTGCCCCCCGAGAAGCTCCTGGGCAAGGAGGCCGAGAGGCCCGAGGACCGCGTGACCTCCTTGCGCGAGGTCTCCCACGCGTCCAAGGAGGAGGTCCTGAGGGCCATGAAGACCGCCTTCCTCAAGGGAAGGACCTGGGAGGACGGGGGCTGGAGGGACGACGAGATCGTCCGGGCCAGGGTGCTCGCGGAGCAGCGCTACTCCTCGCACGACTGGAACTTCTCCGTCTAGGCTAGTGCATGGCCAATATCAGGTCGGGGTTCTCCAGGTACCTCAGCAGCTCGCCCATGAACTTCGCCGCCTGAGCCCCGTCCAGGATGCGATGGTCCCAGGTCAAGGACAGGGGCATGACCTTCCTCGGGACCACCTGGCCGTTCTTCACCCAGGCCATCTCGCGGATGCGGCCGACCCCGAGGATCGCCGACTCCGGGTAGTTGATGATGGGGTTGCCGTACGTGCCTCCGAGCGTACCGTAGTTGGTGATGGTGAACGTCCCGCCCTTGAGGTCGCCCAGGTCGATCTTCCGCTCCCCGGCCTTCTTGGAGAGGTCCTCGACCTCGCCCGCGATGTCCATGATCTCCTTCTGGTCCGCCACCTTGACCACCGGAACCATCAGGCCGTCCTCGGTGGCCACCGCCACTCCGATGTTGTAGTACTTCTTGAGGATTATCTCGCCGCTCTCCTCGTCCATGCTGGAGTTCAGGTAGGGGTTGTTCTTCAGGGCCATGACCACGGCCTTGATGATGAAGGGCATGTAGGTCAGCTTGACCTTGCGCTCCTCCATCGCCACGGTCTTGATGCGCTCCCGGAGCGCCACCAGCTCGGTGACGTCGGCATCGTCCATCATCGTGACCATGGCGGTCTTCAGCGTCGACTCCATCATCTTCTTGGCCGTCGACTTGCGTATGCCCTTGACCGGCTCGCGGTCGATGTAGCCGTAGATGTCGAACTTGGCCTGCTGCCTCGGCCTGGTCGGCCCCTTGGGCTTGGTCGCGGCGCGGACGTCCTCCTCGGTGAGCCGGCCTCCAGGGCCGCTGCCCTTCAAGCCCGCCAGGTCCACTCCCAGGTCCTTGGCCAGCTTCCTGACCGCGGGCGTCGCCAGGGCCTCGGTAGGGGGAGCCTGCGTGGCCACGGCGGGCTGGGAGCTCACCAGTATCTCCTCCTCGGGGAGCTCGCCCACCACCGAGACCGAAGGCTTCCTGGCCTCCTCCGCGGGAGGTTTGGGGGCGGCCTTCGGCGCCTCCTCGCCCTCGGCTCCTATGGTCGCCAGGACCTCGCCGACCTTCACGGTGTCTCCCTCGCCGTGGTACAGGCGCAGCACCTTGCCGCTGGTGGGCGAGGGCATCTCCACCACCGCCTTGTCGGTCTCCACCTCGGCGATGGCCTGGTCCTGCTTGACCTGGTCGCCCTCCTTCACCAGCCACTTCTTGATCTCGCCTTCGGTCACTCCCTCGCCCAGGTCCGGGAATCGGAAATCGGTCGGCATCTTAGCACCTCAGAAGCTCATCGCCCTCTTCACGGCACTCACAACTCGCTCAGGGCTTATGTAATAGTAATGCTCGCCCTTGGGCAGGGGCACGGTGATGTCGGGAGCGGTCACGCGCTCCACCGGCGCCAGCAAGGAGAGCAAGGCCCTCTCCATCACCCGGGCGGATATCTCCGCTCCCACGCCGAAGCTGCGCGGGGCCTCGTGCACCACCACGCACCGCCCGGTCCTCTTGACCGAGTCCACTATCGCAGAGTGGTCCATCGGGGCCAGGGTCCTCAGGTCCAGGACCTCGGGGCTTAAGCCCTCCTTCTCCAGCGACTCGACCGCCTTCTGGATGATGGGCATCATCGCTCCCCATCCCACGATGGTCACGTCCTTCCCCTCCCGCACCTTGCGCGCCTTCCCCAGCGGCAGGAGGTACTCGCCGTCCGGCACCTCCTCCTTCAAGAGTCGGTAGGAACGCGTGGGCTCTAGGAATAGCACCGGGTCCGGGTCGCGGACCGCCGATGCCAGCAGCCCCTTCGCCTCCAGGGGCGTCGAGGGCACGACCACCTTGAGCCCGGGTATGTGGCAGAAGACCGCCTCGGTGCTCTCTGAGTGGTGCTCCAGCGCCTTCACGCCCGCCCCATAGGGTGCCCTGATCACCATGGGCAGGGTGATCCTGCCCCGGGTCCGGTTTCGCATCCGAGCCGCGTGCGAGACCAATTGCTGGTAGGCGGGATATATGAACCCCAGGAACTGGATCTCGGCCACCGGGCGCAGGCCGTTCATGGCCATGCCGATGGCGGTGCCAACGATGCACGATTCCGCGAGGGGTGTGTCGATCATCCGCTCCTTGCCGAACTTCTGGAACAACCCCTCGGTCACACGGAAAACGCCCCCGTCCACTCCCACGTCCTCGCCCAGGCAGACCACGCTCGGGTCCCTCTCCATCTCCTCCCTCAGGGCTAGGTTGATGGCCTGCACCATGTTCATGACGGCCATGCTCATCCCTCCTTCCTCGGAGGGAGGTCGCTGCGCAGGAACTCCAGCTGCTCCCTCAGGCCCTCTGGCATCGTTGCGTAGGTGTGGACGAAGGCGTCGTCGAGCGTCGGGGGGGCGTGGCTCTCGGCCTTCTTGACCTCCTCCTCGACCTGCCTGGAGGCTTCGTCGAGCCAATCCTTCTCCTTCTTGTCGTCCCAGAGCCCCCTGGCCCCGAGATACGTCCGGAAGCGGGCGATGGGGTCCCTCGCCGTCCAATAGGCCGTCTCCTCCGCCAGGCGGTAGCGGGTGGCGTCGTCCGAGGTGGTGTGGTCGCCCATGCGGTAGGTGAAGGACTCGATGAGCGTCGGCCCGTCCCCCTTTCGCGCCCGGTCCACCGCCTCCTTCGCGGCCGCGTAGAGTCCTAGGACGTCGTTGCCGTCCACCAGTATGCCCTTGAAGCCGTAGGAGCAGGCCTTCTGCGCCAGGGTGGGCGAGGCGGTCTGCATCTTCCGGGGCATGGATATGGCGTACTGGTTGTTCTGGCAGAGGAAGACGGACGGGGTGTGCATGGCGCCGGCGAAGTTCAGGCCCTCGTGGAAGTCCCCCTCGGACGTCGCACCGTCCCCGAAGTAGCACAGCACCACCTTCGCCTCCTTGCGGTACTTGAAGGCGTAGGATATGCCGGCGGCGTGGGGTATCTGGCTCCCCACCGGCACCACCGAAGGGGTGATGTTGACCTCGCTTTCGAAGACGGATCCCTCCTCGTTCCCCATCCAGTAGAGGAGGATGCGCCAGAGGGGGATGCCCCGAAGCAGGAGCGCCCCCATCTCACGGAAGGCCCAAACCAGCCAATCGCCCTTCTCCAAGGCCAGCGCCGGGCCGATCTGGCTAGCCTCCTGGCCTCGGGAGGGGGGGTAGGCGCCCATTCGCCCCTGCCTCTGCAGCCTCACCGACTTGTCGTCGGCGATTCGGGTGTACACCATGGCCTTGTAGGCGCGGACGAGCGTGGCGTCCTCCACCTTCGGCTCCAGCCCTTTGTTCACGTTCCCGTCCTTGTCCAGGATCGAGAGCATCTTCCCCTGCAGGGGGTCGAAATCGTCGGTCAGCATAGCTAGTCCTCCTCGGAAATCATGTCGTGAGCGTGATAGGAGCTCCGCACCATCGGTCCGGCCATGACCCTCGCGAAGCCCATATGCAGAGCTTCCCGCCGGAGCTCGGCGAACTCCTCAGGCGGTACGTACCTCTCCACGGCCAGCGAGCCCCCTTCCGGCCTCAGGTATTGGCCCAGTGAAAGGAGGTCGACGCCGCTGGCCCTGGCGTCCATCATGGCTTGCAGCACCTCCTCTCTCCTCTCTCCCAGCCCGAGCATCAGGGAGGTCTTGACCCATGTGGTCGGCGCAAGCCTTCTGAGCTCCTTGAGGACCGCCAGCGACCTCTCGAAGCTCGCCCGAGGGTCCCTGGCGACCCTCTGCAATGAGCGCACCACCTCCAGGTTGTGGCCGATGACGTCCGGAAGGGAGTCGGTGACGGCCTTCAGCGACCCGGCCCGCGCCTCCATGTCCGGGATCAGCAGCTCGA
>DATIXC010000117.1:0-3055 GCA_035518995.1 Methanomassiliicoccales archaeon
GCAAGGTGGACGTCATACCTGACTACAGCAAGCTCAACTGCTCGCGCTCCAACTACCTCATCCCGCTGGAGTTCATATCCCGCCACTTCGTGGCCGGCTCCTTGTTCGACCGCATCAAGGCCAACGAGTTGTCCGCCGAGGAGCTCGGCTTCCCCCGCAACCACAGCGCGAAGTACGGGGAGAGGCTGCCCAGCGCCTTCTACGAGGTCACCACCAAGCTGGAGGAAGTTGACCGGCCGCTGAGCGTGGAGGAGGCCATCAAGATCTCGGGGCTGACCACGGAGGAGTATGCCAGGGCGATCGAGCTGATAGGCAAGGTCGACGGCCTCATCGCCCAGGAGGTCGAGGAGCGCATGCTCATCCATGTGGACGGGAAGAAGGAGATGGCCTTCGACGACAAGCGCCGCCTCATGGTCGTGGACACCTTCGGGACGGCCGACGAGGACAGATGGTGGGACGAGGACGAGTATGCCAAGGGCAACTTCGTGGAGCTGAGCAAGGAGGCGGTGCGCCAGTACTATCGCGAGATCGGCTACCACGACAAGCTCTACAAGGCGCGCAAGGCAGGAGCGCCCGAACCGGCGATACCCGCCCTGCCGCAGAAGAAGGTCGAGCAGGTCAGCGAGCTCTACATCGAGATGTTCGAGCGTATAACAGGTGAGAGCTTTAGGTAAACGCGTTAAAGAGAATTCGGCTAGTTCTCATTTCTTTCTTTCTACCGACATCGTGTATTCTGGAAGGACCGCTGACCTGACGTTCTCGAAGAAAAGCGCGTTCCCGAAATATGCCTTTCCGATTATGTTGCAGGCGTCCACCCTCTCGACCCAAAGGTAGGTGAACAATGTACCCACCTTGACGGCCATGTGGTACCTGCCTGGGGCAAGCTTTGGGGACTTGAAGACGACCGTGAACCTGATCCTCTCGCCGGGCTTCATGTCGAAGCCGTCATCGAGGTACTTCTCCCTTGCCTCGAGGACCATCACGTCCTTCTCGTTGTACAAGTATAGGTCCAGGACCAAGTGATGCAGCTCGTCGCTGCCCGCCTGCATCTCGATAACGAATTCCAAATCCTGGTCAGGGGAATTGTCGTTTAGCTCGCTACGGTTTATCAACCCGATCCATTTCAATATCGGGCTCGAGACCCGGAAGATCTCCCCTTGCCCTCCGCCCATACCTAGATAATGCTGAGTGACCTCGCTTGTAGGGCCGACCATCGCGACGCGCCCTTGATCTAGGAGGACGGTCCGCCCGCAAAGCGCTTCGACGGTCTTCATGTTGTGGCTCACGTAGAGCACCGTCCTGCCCCCCTCGGAGACGTCCTTCATCTTCCCGAGGCACTTCTTCTGGAACTGGGCATCGCCTACCGCCAGGACCTCATCGACGATCAATATCTCCGGCTCGAGGTGAGCGGCGATGGCGAAGGCCAAGCGGACGTACATGCCGCTAGAGTAGCGTTTGACCGGGGTGTCCAGGAACTTCTCGACCTCGGAGAATTTGACGATGTCGTCGAACTTGCTGTCGATCTCCGCCTTCTTCATGCCGAGGATGGAACCGTTGAGATAGATGTTCTCCATCCCAGTAAGTTCCGGATGGAAGCCGGTGCCAACCTCCAGGAGGCTTCCCACCTTCCCCCTAATCAGGACCTCGCCCTCGGTAGGCCTCGTTACCTGGGAGAGGACCTTCAGTAAAGTGCTCTTCCCAGCCCCATTGGAGCCGATTATGCCGATAGCCTCCCCCTTATTGATGGAGAGGTTGACGTCCTTCAAGGCCCAGAATCTCTCCTTGGTCTTCCTGGCCTCTTTGATGGTCTTTACGGGGTGGGTAAAGATGTTGACCATCGACTCGCTCAGTCGTTTGTATTCGGAGTGGTGGCCATGAATCAGACGGTAGCTTTTTCCGATTCCTTTTATCTCCAGGATCGGCTCCTCCATCAGATCACGTCCGCGAAGTCACGCTCGTATTGCCTGAAGTAGTAGAGCCCCGCCACGAAGAGAGCGGCGGTGATGATCACCGCTAACCCTACAAAGAGCCAGTCAACGGGTAGACCTAGGTAGACGCCTCTTTGCAGAGACATTATTCCGGCCATTGGGTTGAAATACAGGATCCAATCGTACTTGGCAGGTATATTTGAGCCAGAATAAAGGATTGGCGAGGCGAACAGGAGTAGCTGGATGAAGAATGGAACGAGGAAGACGACGTCCCGGTAACGGACGTTCACCGCTGAGAGCCAAAGGGAAAGCCCTGCCGCGAGGAAGAACGCCAGGATTACTGGCACGAGGAAAAGAACGACCACGATGGTAATGCTGGCGTGGAAGAAGAACATCATGATGACTAAGATGATGGTCGCGATGAATAGGTCCAAGAGACCGGATACGCATGCGGACAGGGGAATAAGGGCTCTTGGGAAATAGACCTTGGTCACCAGAGGGGCGTTGGTGATCAGGCTGTTCGCTCCTTGGTTCACGCTGTTGGAGAAGTACGTCCATAGCACCAGACCGGCGAAGGAATAGATGGGATATGGAATCCCTTCCGTGTCCACCTTCACTATCCCACCTAGCAGGAATGTGAAGATTAGCATGGTGAAGAGAGGCTGGATGACCGCCCAGGCAGCCCCGACGACCGACTGCTTGTAGCGGATCTTGACGTTCTTCCACACCAGGAAGTAGAGGAGCTCCCGGTACTCCCAAATCTCGTTGAGGCCCAGGTCTAGCCTGCTCGACCTAGGGCGGATTACCTTCACCCTAGTCTCCGACAATTAAGGGACCCTCCCGCACCTTAAGCCTGGTATGGGCATCTTCCAACGACACCTGCTCAGCAAGTTCCCAAAACCATAGCCCTTATTCAATACTTGCTCTGTGAGTGGCGCTAAATGCAATTCTCAGTAGCGATAATCCATCAATCCAGTGTGACCTCGATCACTTTCAAGCCCTCAGGGCACTGCAGCTCGCCGTGGACCGTGGAGACCTTGTGCTTGCTCCCCCTCTCCACCGCCACGGGGTGGCAGAGATGGTAGTGCTCGCACCCGGGGTTGCGGCAGCGCACCTCGTCGAAGGTG
>DATIXC010000118.1:0-4182 GCA_035518995.1 Methanomassiliicoccales archaeon
GTATTTGACAATGCTTCCGTCAGGGTCGCTGCTTCCTGAGCCGTTAAATGTAACAGGCAAACCGAAGTTTACGTTGTTGTCAGAAACGGTCAAGGAAGCGGTGGGGGCTTGATTTTCTGTAGTCGTTCCTCCTCCCATATACAAGAGTGCTCCAGCAATGGCTGCAACGACCAATATCACCACGATGATGGCGACGATAAGTTTGGTCGAATTACCCTTTGAGGCGCTCTCTTGGGGAAGGGGCTTTGATCCTTCACCTTCCATTAGCTTTCCTCCTTATCCTCGCCACAGGTGCGAGGAGACTGGAAAAGAATAACCATTTGTTGCTATAAAAAACTTGTCTGGAACCAGATACGTAGCCAGTATATTGAAAATATCTCCAGGCTAGCATATTTAAATCGATAGCCTAGCATCCATCCATTCGCTGTGGAAATCGTATCTTGAAAATTGCTTTTCGCAATTGATGTTGCTGGACGTCGCTGAGTAAAAATATTTCAAGGCCGAGAGTCTCTTTCTTTAACGAATGTTCGCCTCTGTTCTTGTCACGGCCCCTAACCTCGAAACGGCCGAAAGGATTGCGTCCTCGCTAATCGAGAAGAAGCTCGCCGCTTGCGCGAATTTCTTCCCGACCCGGTCGATCTACCGATGGAAGGGGGATATAGAGAGGGCCGAGGAGTTCGTCATAATATTGAAGATTTGGTCGGACGATTTCGAAATGGTCGCGAACGAGATCACGAGAATGCATCCTTATGAAATTCCTTGCATCGTCAAGTACGATATCTCCGATGGATACCAGCCATATCTGAGCTGGATCAGGGAATCGACAGGCAGGTCCCAGGAGGGTTGAGGTCGAATATCATAGCTCTGGCCCATTCGAGCTTCCTCGCCTTGATCGCGCCTTCCCTCCCTTCCTTGGACTTAGGTTGTTTGAAGTCGAACCCTAGAAGCCTGATCCGCTTGGCTCCGAAGTGCCTCGCGAGGGCCACAGCCCGATCTCCGTCCGTGAACCCTCCAAAGTTGTGGAGCCTGCCGAAAGGCATGGATTGCGTCGTCCCCGCCACAGGTCCTTCGAGCCGTCTCACATACTTCTCGAGGGCGGCGATGTTGTCACCGTGGGCATGAACGACCGCCACGGACCCCCGACGGTTGGCCTCGACCTGGGAATCGATATCGCCATCCAGATCGGTCACTATCATATCCGGCCTTATACCTGAGTCCATTAAGACCCTAGTGGCGCCATCGGCCGAGATGACCCTCCCGATCGTCCCCATGCTCCTCAAATGGAGCCCGAGGGTGGCTGAGTCGCCGCAGACCGTCACGTCCTCATCGACGCATCGGGCAATGCAATCCTCATCGCATAGCTCCAGGTCGGCCAACAACCCGTCTAGCATGTGCGCGGCGCGCTCGTCCTCTGAGAGCGAGAACCCAAACTCATTGATGATCTGGTGATAGATTGGCTCCCAATCCTCGAACCTCATGACCTCGCCTCAGTTCGCGCTCTCCTTGCCTTCCTTCACGGCCTCCTCCTGCTTGGCTGAGCGCGAGATCTGCGTCCGGAGGCTTGCGTTGAGGAGCCCGCTGAATGCCGCCAGGAGGAAGCCGGTGGCTATCTCCAGGCCGATGAACAGCTCCGCGTAGCTCTGGTAACCCAGGAAGAAGAGGGTGGCATCTATGGCCCCCTGGGTGATGAAGCCGATGGCGAAGACAGATAGGGTGGTCACGATGTACGTCCAGTGCACCTTGCCGTCCGCCAGGAATAGGTTGACGAACTTGCCTGCGGTATAGGAGAGCGCCGCGAACATCCAGAGCCATAACGTCCCGCCCATGAAGAGCAGCGCCTGCTCGGTCAACTCGCCCGTGGTCGATGCCTGGGCCGCGTTCAGTCCCGCCGCGATCCCGGCGATGAGCAGGATTATCGCCAGGACCACGAACAGTATCATCTGGCTCCCCGACTTGATGGCCCTCGCGGTCCTGGAGAGGGCGCTCATCGTCCGCTCGCCGACGTGGTAGGCGTAGAACATCAGGTAGAAGCCCAGGGCGAAACCCAGGAATCCCAGGCCCATGCTGGCGATGATGTCGAAGGACGGGGTCTCCATGTATTGGAATATCTTTGGCAGGAGCGCGAAGATACCCAGGATTGCGAATACCAGGCCGATGGGGAAGAGCAGGCGCTTACGGACCTTGTCGTCCTTCAGCATCTTGACCAGGATGTAGTAGGTGCCTTCCACACCGGGCGCTTGTTTTACGAAGACGCGCTTCACGGAGTCCACCTTGACCCTGGACGCCACCATGGGGAAGATGTACTCGTCCTCGGCGCCGTCGCTCACTAGGACCACCCTGTCCGGCTTGACCATCTCCAGGACGTTCTCCAGCTGCGTGGCCAAGGCCACGTCCGACTCGTACCCCACCTTCACGCTGCCGCAAATGGTGGCGACCTCGGCGTCCATTCCTTTCTTGACCATCTCCTCGTAGATCGAGATGGCGGCGAGGATGGTGTTGATGTCCGAGTCCTCCGGGTCCTTCAGACCTAGACCCAGGGCCGCATCCAGATTGGCCTGGCGGCCGATGAATGGGCTGTTCAAGCCCGCCTTGGCGCCGAAATCGTCGTCGCGATCGACGCTCAGAATCAGGACCTTCACGCCTTTCTCTATCCCAAGGCGCTCTATTTAAAAGTTATATTTGGCTTGCCAGGCATCGGACATCGGCCGTCCCAGAGCGCACACCCTCCATCTGATGACCGATGCACCCCCTGAGGCCCACGGAAGAAACATTATAAACTGGGACGCGAGTTAAGAGAGACTGATGGAGAAGAAGACTGGGTTCAAGGAGTGCCCGAGGTGCGGTCTTCGCAACAAGCCCTCGGCTGCCCAGTGCGACTTCTGCGGCTGGGAGTTCCGGGACGTGTCGGACGAGTGGATATCACACGTCCAGGTCCTGGAGAAGCTGAACAAGGCGACGGAGTCCATCGTCCTGGACGACGAGGTCTCGCGCCGGATCGAATCCACCATCGTCCGCAGCCCCAGAGAAGCCCCTCCATCGGTCCCGGCGACCGAGACGGCGACCGCCCCTGTCCCAGCTAAGGGCGAGAACGTCGTCGAGACAGAGCCTAGACCGGAGAAATGGCCGGAGAGGCGGGTGGTCACGGTGCCGCCTCCAATCCCCGAGGAGGAGAGGGAGGTCAAGAACTTCGTGGAGACCATGATCGGGGAGCCAGTGAGCGCACAGGCCGCAGCCGAGGTCAACGTCAGCGCGTCCGAGATCGCGCCTCTGACCTTGAGCCATCCGGCGCCGCTGCGGGAGGAGGTGGTCGAGGTCTATGTCCCACAGGTCACCTTCGTCTCGAAATACTGGAAATTACTGCTGGCCGGGGGCGCGGGCGTCTACGCGGTGGCCCTGGGGCTTTATGCCTCGTCATACCTGAGCGTCGCCCTCGGGTGGGGAATGGCCATCGTCGGCGCCCTGCTGATCACCTTCGGCGTGAGCCACATCTACGATTCCCGGGTGGAGCACAAGGTCCCTAGCGAACCGATGATCGGGAGCATGAGGCACGCGGGGGACGAGGTCGTGATCTGCCCGCGGTGCCATGAGGAAGTGAGCGAGGGGGACGCGCGCTGCCCTTCGTGCGGCGCTGCGTTCTCGCGCTGATCACATAGGGGGAGATGAAGAATGAGGATCGCATGGCATGGCCATGCCTGCTTCGAGGTGCAGGGGAACGAGGGGACGGTCTTGACCGACCCGCACGACGGCAAGTCCTTGGGCATCAAACCGCCCAACTGCAGACCGGACCTGGTCCTCATCAGCCACGACCATTTCGACCATAACGGAGTGCGCGCGCTGAAGGGTAACTTCACGACGATCAATAAGCCTGGCACCAGCGAGGTCAAGGGGATTAGAATCAAGGGGATTGAGGCGGCGCACGACGAGCTCGGCGGGGCCAAGCGCGGCCCGAACATCATGTTCCGCTTCGAGATGGGCGGGGTATCGTTCCTGCACTGCGGCGACCTGGGGCACGCCCTATCGCCCGAGCAGCTGAGGTCCATTGGCAGCGTCGACGTCCTCTTCGTGCCCGTGGGAGGGGTCTTCACCGTGGACGGAAGGCAGGCGCGCAAGGTCGTGACCGACGTCTCTCCCAAGGCGGCGATCCCCATGCACTACCGCTATGGCGGCCTTACCCTCTCCATC
>DATIXC010000119.1:0-9477 GCA_035518995.1 Methanomassiliicoccales archaeon
CCGAGCCCACCAGCGTCTTCATCAGCAACAACATGGGGAAGATACTGGGAGTCAGGAAGAAGAGAAACGTACTAGCGGGGAGCTTCGTAGGGGTGCTCTATGGGGTCATGGTAGCCACTGGCTTCACCCTGTTCATCACCGTAGGAATAGTGGACTACATGGGTCACATGATCAACGCCCTCGTGGTACCAGGAGACCAGGTAGCCCAGCTCGGCATCCTCACCAGCATCTTTTCGGCCTCGTTCAACGTGGAGGCGTTGAGAACCATGGTCTACCTACTGATCGTGGTCCATGCCGCCGCTTCGGCAATAATGCTCACGATTCTAAAAGGAGGTCATATCGTGGGAGCGGGGGTCCACTTCATGGTCATGATATGGATAGGAATGGCCACTGCCTACCTGGCTGAGCTGGCATTGGGCGGATTGCTCGTTTCTTGACGGTCGAGTCCGTCTGACCGATCCCATGTAATATTCCATATGGTCGATTCTACTCGGGATGGCCAATCACGTAGATCGTATGTCGCTTCTGTTGAATCACGCGGATCTTGCCTTCCTCCACCAACTGGCTAAGCGCGGTCATCGCTACCAAGCCGTTATGACCGATCGGGACCTCGTCGATCACCAATTGGCCTCGCGACTGTATCCTGGAGAGGATAAACTGCTTAGCGACATTGAGCTGGTGGGATTCCACTTCCTCCTCGAGCTTGATGCTTTCCTCGATCGCGAAGGCCTCTTCCAGCGCCTTACCGTTTGAATCGATCCGCTCTGAAGGCGAGATGGAATTGCGAACATCGGTCGCTTCTTCTATGGTCTTGGCTTGGTCGACGACGGTTGCTTGGTCCGCCACTTCTTGCTGTCCTTCAGATTCGAAGCCGCCTCGTTCGGCGTCGACGACCAAAGATGCCAAGAGATCTGGCATGGCAATCAGACCATCCCTGTCCTTAGGCATGTTCTGCGCGGGAATTTGCAGGTCGGGTGGCCCCGATGCCGGGATGGACCCTGTTGCGACGGAAATCCTATTCGTCTTATTTGCGTCATCGATTCTGGAGCCACCAATGATAGGATCGGAATCATCGATGGGCGTGACATTCGATTTCTGATAGGAGGAATCGCCCTCGCTCGATGCTTCCGGCTTCAAGGGATTCCTCTGGCCAGGGGTGCTTTCAAGGCGGTGGAAATTATCACCTATCCAAACCTGATTGCTACTTCCAGGATTCTTGGGTTCTGTGCTGGCCACGAACTCCGCCAACGTTTCGTTGACGTTCACTGAGGTGACGGGACTGGGCTCCTTCCTAGCATTGGTGTTCAGATAGGATACTGGCACGGCCCTCGGCTTCTGATTCTCATTAATCGCAGCCAACGCTTTCTCAGAATCGGCGAGCTTGGACTCCATGTTCAGTACGTTGCCTTGCAAGGCGTCCACGCGCCTTCGGAGCTCTTCCCAGCGGCGGATGCTGTATGCATAGCCGATCACCAACGCCGCAGGAAGGGAGGAGACGATTATTATCAACCACCAGTTGACTTGCGTGGCCACAATCACATCCCCCGAGAGGCCTGAGACTTCGACATTGTATTCCCCTTCGCTCAGACCTTTCACCTCGAAGGTCACTTCCTTGCTCTCCATCGGCCCAAGCACGACTTTTTGATTCTCTGCGTACTGGCCATTCATGGTTAGCGTGATGTTGTCCTCACCAGAGACCTGACCGACATTTGTCACGACGACTGTAATCTGAATTTCATCGCCGACTCGACTGACGAAAATAATGGGATTCCACCAGTTCCTCTTGCTGGGTTCGATGGTAAGACTGCTTGGTAGGAAGACCGCCGATTTATTGGGGTCGTATGATGCGATGACTGCGAATTCCCCCGAGCGGTTTATCAATCCACAGCTCTGGCCGATGGGGGAGGCTGAATCTGCTGGCACAACCAAAGGCGTCCATGAGCCGTTGGTCACGCGCATGCAAATGCTTACTGCGTCAGTGATTGTGGGGAGCAGCGCTGGATCATAATCGATGCGGAGGGCCGCCTGGCCTTCCTTAAGCCCATGCGCCTCGGTTCCCGTTGCTAATAACGCTGCAAGATGATAGATAGGGCTGACCAGGGATTGGCCGCTACCGACCTGTAACATGCCTTGTTCTTCGGATACCATCAAAAACCTGATGGTCCGATTATCCTCTGACAGGCAGCTCATACCTGCGGGCAGCGTCAGAGATATGGTCCGACTCTCGTCCGTGGCCACGACTTGCTCCATCGTCCTGGCATCGCTGCTCAGGAGGCCCAAGGTTGCTCTACCAAGCACATTGACCTCCACCCAGGACAGATTGTCATTTGGAGGGGGCATCTGACCGAGGAGATAATTGATGTCGAAGCTCAGCGAATCTCCCTTAGCTGTGTTCTGGGATTGGTAGTTCTCAAGGAACTCCCAGAACCAGGTTATGCTTATTGTCTGGCCTGCCCTGACGTTGAGGACCCATACATACTCATTCCCTAACGGAGCTTCCGGGAGGGACCATATAGAGCAGGGCATGCGGATGTCAGAGGAAAGATCCGCGCAGTTGACCTCGAAGACCAGATAGTCATCGAGATGTGCGCCGTCGTTTGCATAATCCCCTTCCTGAATATTGGAGACCCATATGGCGATCTGCCCATCGACGTTGCCGATATTGCGGAGCATTACGACCTTAGACCCCATGTCCCCTGGTTTGATGTTCTCCAGGGCGAAAGGGGCGTCATAGCCATCGTTAAGCTCAAGGTCGAACACCGGAATCGAGGCGGCCCGGGCCGCGGGTGATGACATCGGCAGGAAAGCCGCGACGATCAGGAATAGGATGGCGAATATGGCTGATTTGGCGATACGGCCATTCAAGCGATGGCCCTCGTTATGAGGCCTAGGCATAATAGACCCGGACCTCCTGCAATACTGGCGATAGATGGTTGTTGCCAGTGATCAGAGTGGCCCTCCACTGGATGTAACGACCGCTGGGGAAGCCGCTCGTCACGGGCGAGGTCCCTCCCAGGCTGATCCAAGGGCCGGAGGGGGCGCCCGACGCCAAAGTGTCAGAGGCGCGCATTTCGAAGGTGATGTCCGTCCCTGACGCCAGGACCTCGTTCCAGAAGAGCCCCTGTACCTTGCAGCCGGATTTCTTCGTGTCGAAGGTAATGGACGTTATGGTCCCAGACCTGGAGAGCAGGAGAGGGCCGCTGGCGAGCGCCCCTCCCCTGTTCACGTTGCCTGGGGCCGAGGTCGCGGCTGACCATGTTCCGGATGTCAGGTCGTATCGATAATATCTTGTAGTGCCCCCGCCGGAGAAGGCATATAGCGCACCAGGATAATAGAACGCCAAGCTCCCGCCATAGCTCACGGCTCTCGGAACGCTCTGGAGGACGGACCAAGCGTTCTGGGAGGTGTTGTACCTGAGGAAATAGGCAGTGGACCCTCCCACCACCAGGTATATGTTGTAGATGCCATCGTAGGAAATCGCCCCTCCATAATCGACTGGATAGGGCACCTGCGTCAAAGCCGACCAAGCGTTGGAGGTCACGTTGTAGCCCCAGAACGCCCTCAGACCGTCCCCTTGCACGACGTACACGAAGCCCTTCTGGTCGCAGATGAGGCAACCGCCATCGCCGACCGGGCTCGGGGTGGTCGGGAGGACGGTCCATGAATTGGCAGTGATGTTGTACCTCCAGAACCCGTTCGCCGAATCGCCCTGAAGCGCATAGAGGCTGTTCTTCCCATCGAAACCCAACCCGCCGCCAAGCCTGACGTTCCTTGGGGTGTTGGCTAACGAGGTCCAGGAGTTAGTGGTTATGTCATAGCGCCAGAACTCACGGTTGCCGCCGTGGATGGCGTAGATGTACCGGTTGCCGTCGCAAGCCAAGGCCCCTCCTTCGTCCCTCAGAGCACTGGGGGCGTTGGCCAACGCGCTCCAAGTAGCCGTGGTCGTGTTGTACCTCCAGAAGGTTCGGGTGCTGGCTCCGCGGAACCCATAGATGAATTCCGTCCTTCCGCTGAGGACGACACTGCCAGGTTGACGATCGATGTCGGTACTTACGCGCGTGTCAAGGATGAAATCGGTGCGGTTCGTCTGCATCCATCTGCTGGACGTAAAAGCGCTGAACCTAGCGGCGGTCTGCTCTGAATCGAAGTATGAGGCTGAAGCGCCCATGATGTTGGCCATCAATAGCCACAGCAACCCCGCCGCAACGAAGAGCGGGAGGCTGGATCTAATTCTTCGCCCCACCCTTCGCATCGTAATTCTCCTTGGGCTTCTTCTCTTCGCTGGCTTCCTTCTCGGGAATGAGGATGGTGGCCAGCGCGAGGCTGATCAACAATAGAATGCCGAACGGCCCTCGCAAGTACTGGACAACGTATCCCATCGCAGGAATTGTCACCTGCACCTTGCCGATCACGTCGTCCGATCTCACCATGAAAGGATCTGGATCTTCATTGCCGTCCCCTTTGGTTTGGAAAGCGAGGCCATCGGTACGATCGACCAGGACGATGCGATGGCAGACCAATCCGTTCCCCAAGGGCGACTTGAAGACGATTATGTCCCCTGCCTTCAAATCATCTGGAGAGGTGCTTTTTACAATCACCGAGTCCCCCGTTCTAATCGTGGGGCTCATGCTCCCCGAGAGCACAACGTCGAACCTGATCCCGAATGCTGGGGAAAAGGCGAGGAGTAGAATGAAGGACAATAGCACCAGGAATAGCGCGCGCGTGACTGTCTTCGTTCCGTTCTTCCTTGTCCTCATTGTCCTACCTCTGGCCATGTTATCGCGGATTAAACCGATGAATAAGGGAAATCAACAGACGGACCGCTTAGGTCCGCCTGGGTTTGGATGTGCCTAAGGCTGTTGTAGGTTGAACGTGATGTCGAAGGTTGTGATGTCGCCCATTATGTCGTTGCCAACGGATGTCGCAACGCTGTAGTACACTCCTACGTTCATGGTAGCGCCGCCAGCCAGTGTGCCGCAGTTGGCGTTGACACCGGAGAGCGCGTTCAGCTTCCCAGACCACAGCGTGGTATCACCAAGGTTGAAGGTGCCGCTATGATCGACGTCAATGAACAGTGTAAGGTCCACATTCGCGCTTAGGTCGCCTGGGGGGACGATGTTGGTCTCAGGCTCAGGATTGGTACCCTCGCTGTCGACCAGGTTGGACACGGTCATGGTCAGCGTACCGCCGATTGTGCCAACGTTCTGGGCGTCAATCAAGGCTACGCCTGAGCTGCCAGGAGCCATGTTGCTGACGGATATGGTCGATGAACCCGACCCACCAAGGACCAGGTCCAAAGTCCCAGCGGCAAATTGGTTCCCAGGGCTCGACTCGGTGTCGCTGAAGTATGCGTATACGCCGCCTCCCAGGAGGGCCACGGCAAGCATTGCTCCAATCGCTAACATCGCTATCTTTCTTTTCACCTGTCTGCCTCCTGATATTTTGTGATAAGGATTTTACGAGGGGGCTTTTAAGGGGTCACACCTGGTTATCACTCCTGATTTCACTTGAATTTGGCATGCTGGCAATAATTATTATCGACTAAGATTGCAGACAATTAATAATGCTAGGATTATAAACGAAAAAGAGAGGACTCGAGGTCCCCCTTTTTGCGCCACTTTTCGACCTTTGTTTTGCAGGTGAATTGGTACAAGGGTGGCTCGACACGATAATGCTCCAAGGACGTGATGCTGACTTTCTTCGATTCTCCGAGATCAGGACTCCTGAATCGCGTCCATTGGCTCTGAAGAAAATAAAATCAGAACCTCGAGAAGCTCATGGCCTCTCGCGCAAGACCAAAGGTTTGGTGGGGATTGGCAGGGGTTCGGCCTTGGGAGAATCCCAGGCTTGCCAATCCCCCACTGTTCTTCTGTTGGTTTAGGACTTTGACGGCCTCGTTCCGAACGAGTTGATGGCCATCAGTAAGCCAACTACAATGACCAAGAACCCGATGATGTAGATGATTATTGTCAAGGTCGCGTCGGGGTAGACCGCCAACACGATGCCGAATGCGATGGCGAGTATGCCTATCAGATAGCTGAGCCCCTTCCCTCCAGCACCGTAGACGGCGGGAGCCTGTTCCTTCGGGACCATCATCGTTGCTACCAGCTCGAAAATACCCCAGATGATCGCCCATGCGGCCACTAGGTAAACGAATATCGTCAGAGTGATGTCAGGGTAGACCAGGATTATGATACCTAGGATCAGATCGATCAAGCCTTTCAGGATGAAAAGCCATCTCCCGCCCTTAGCATCTGCCGAGAATCCGAAGATGAGCTCGAACAGTCCAGTAACTATCAGTAATATGCCTACGATCAGGACAACGAGCGCCAAGGTCACATCTGGATACACTAGAATTAAGATGCCCAGAATGACCAGGATTATGCCGCCTATCATCCTCCATAGCCAACTGCTACTCTTCTTTTCTGCCATTGTCTTCCCTCAATTTTCTCCCAAAGCTTGCCCAGGCTCGCACCTGGACAGATGGTAAGATAAATGGCACCTACCTTTATAAAAAAGCTTCGTGTCTTACCCAGGTATTATTATTTTTCACTCTTTTATGCCGAGGACAGTATGATAATACATGGCAAGGCTTAAGTACTGGAATTCGTGTGTGAGCTTCTAGGAGCCTCAGATAAATTTGGGCGAGATCAATCATGTGAATCGTAGGTCAGGCAATAAAAGAAGGAATTTTGAGGAGAAGTTCGTCCAAAAGGACTACGTACGGGTTCCTATGCTCAACATGAGCAGGTTGGGAGGATTCAAATACGACGTCCGTGAGATCTTCACGGAGTCAAAGATGGACCAGGCATACGCTTCCGCCCTTCTTGCCAACATCATCGCCAAAGCGTCGAGGGTCTCCACGTCCGAGGCCAAGGCTTACGTGAGATTGGAGCAGTCCAAGGGCAACTATGAGAAACAGGTGTCCGATGATATCTGCGGCCTGCTGGACAGATATTCAAGATACCGTTAGGCTATCATTTTGCTAGTAACGATTTCAGCGCTTGAGCGGCTCGAAGCTGATCCTCTTGCCCTTGTGCTCGGCTCCCTTCATTGAATTTATGACTCTCAGGGCGACGTCCTTGTGGACCTCCAACACCGAGCTCTCTTCCCCGACTTCGATGTGACCTATGGCGAAGTCGCTGATCCTCGCTCTCTTGGTGATGAAGTTGGACAGATCGGGGCTCGCCATTCTGTCCACCCTCCCCATGTTGATCCGGAACTTGACCATGCCAAAGATGTCCGCCATCTCGTCGAAGTCCCAGACCTTGCGCACCCTCTCCTTGCCTTGGCCCTCCGGCACGTCGGTCTGAGAGACACCAGCGCCGCTGAAGTCCTTGATCCCTTTTAGGAGGTACTCCTCTTGGGAGGTCACGAAGGTGATGGCCTTTCCCTCCCTGCCGGCGCGCCCAGTGCGCCCGATGCGATGCACGTACACCTCCGGGTTCTCCGGGATGTCGTAGTTGATGACGTGCGTGACCCCCTCTATATCCAATCCTCTGGCCGCGACATCCGTGGCTATGAGGACCTTTATCCTTCCAGTGCGGAAGTCATCCAGGACCTTCTCCCTTCGCGCTTGGGTGAGGTCGCCATGGAGCGCGGCCACGGGGTAACCGTAGGAGGTCAACGACTTCGCGAGAATGTCGACCATCCTCTTGGTCTGGCAGAACACTATGGCCTTGGGCTTCTCCGTGTCCAATATCCGACACAGGGCCCAGATCTTGTTCTTGCGTCCGACGTTGATGTAAGCCTGTTCGGTGCTAGGAAGCACCAGCTTCTCCTCGGAGATGTTTATCTGCCGCGGGTCCTTCATATGCTCTGAGGCCAGATCCCGGATCTCCCCCGGCAGCGTGGCCGAGAACAGATAGGTGTTGCGCTGCCTGGGCAGTTTGGAAATGATGTAGCGAATGTCGTCGATGAATCCCATGTCCAGCATGCGGTCGGCCTCGTCCAGCACCAGGAACTTTATGTTCCTTAGGTCTAGGGTGCCGCGCTTGATGTGATCGATGATCCTCCCCGGAGTTCCGACCACTATGTCCACGCCCTTCCTCAGCTGGTCGAATTGGATCTCGATGGAGGCGCCCCCGTACACCGGGATGGTCACCAGGTCAGTGAACTCTCCCAGACGGGTGATCTCCTCCGAGACCTGCACTCCCAGCTCTCGGGTGGGGACGAGGACAAGGGCGCTCGGCGTCCTTCCTTTGCTGATCTTCTGAAGCAGCGGTATCCCGAAGGCGGCGGTCTTGCCCGTCCCGGTCTGGGCCTGGGCCATCACGTCCTTTCCTTCCATGATTATCGGAATTGTGGCATCCTGCACCGGGGTGGGCTCGCTCCATCCCATCTTCTCGATCGCCCGCATTATCCTAGGGTCGATCTGCAATGTCTCGAAACTCGACATCTCGCTCACTGAATGGACCCACGATTAGGTACCTTGCCTATATGATTTGCCCCTGGAAGATTGCAAGCTAGTCATCAGCGGATGAGCCTAACCTGGCCCACGAAGGAGTGGACGGCATCTCGATGTCGCGTCTCGTCCGAAATGAGGTCGTCCAACGTCCTCAGCATCTTCTCCAGGTCCCCTTCCCTTATCATCCTTTTGAGGTCGGACCTGGCCAAGGCGCCCTTGATGGCGGAGTAGAGGTCGAGCGTGAGCTGCTCGTACTTTTCCAGCTCCATGAGGACATCGAACTCGGACTTGTCCTTGAAATCGAAGGAGGCGGGAGGGAGCGCTGGAGCCATATAGCCAGGTGGCATGATTACCATTGCCAGCATGTCCTTGACCCAGGCGGCGTGCTTCTCCGAGTCGGATATCAGCTCGAACAGTAGGTCACGATACTTGGGGTTCCCCAAGGAGATGTACCCTTCCCACTCCGCAAGCGTCTCGTACTCCGATTCAATCTGAAAAGCTTTACTGAGCAGCTTGTGCAGCTCTTCCGCATCCCGGATCAGCATCGATGCACCAGGGAAACGGATGAAGGGGGGTCGTATTTAGCAGCTGTGCCATGGATTCCAGGGCTGACAAAATCGAATAAGATGAGGGGAAGGGATTTGGAAGGTGTTCACTTCCGAGGCCTACTTTCTCTTGGCCGGCTTCTTGCCTTCCTTGAGGCTTATGAAGAAGTCGTGATGGTCCTCTTCCTGCTCCAATATCTCGCGGAAGATGAACGCGGTGGTGGTGTCGCCCTCGCTTTCGGCATCGCAGATGATCTGCTTGTACATCTCGATGGCCTCGACCTCGGCCTTAATGTCGTTGTCCACCATCTCCCACAGCTCTCCCCCGACCGAAATCTGCGCCGGTTTGGTGGTAGGTACCCCGCCCAAGTACCACAGCCTCTCCGCAATTCTCTCTGCGTGCTTCATCTCCTCGACGGCGATGCTCTTGAACTCATCAGACACGGCGAAATGCTCCACCCCAGACCACTGCACGTGCTGCCACATGTATTGGACGGTCACCTGGACTTCGCGGGCTATCGCCTT
>DATIXC010000120.1:0-43245 GCA_035518995.1 Methanomassiliicoccales archaeon
AAGATCATCCCTGCGCTGGCAGCGGATGACGTACAGGTGGAATACTGGTGTGACGTTCTTGTCGCCCAAGGAGGGGACGGCGACATGCTCCAATCCCTTCAGCTCCTGGGTGTAGAGATTGGCCAATTCCCTCCGGCGCTCGTTGTACCTGTCGAGGTTCCGTAGCTGCACCCTGCCGATGGCGGCGTTGCAGGTGTTGAGCCTGGAGGTGTAGCCCACGACATCGTGGACGTACCGCGACACACGGCCGCAGTCGCGCAGCTTGGCGATCTCCTTCAACAGCTTGTCGTCGTTGGTGGTGATCATCCCGCCGTCCCCGCCCACGGTCATGTTCTTGGTGGGGTAGAAGGAGAAGCAGCCCACGTCACCTATCGAGCCTGCCTTCCTGCCCTTGTAGAGGGCGCCGTGAGCCTGGCAGGCGTCCTCGACCAAGAGCAACCTCTTCTTACGGCAGACCTCGATAAGAGGGTCCATGTCGGTGGGGTTCCCGTAGAGGTGCACGGGCAGGACGCCGGCCGTGTTCTCGCCGATGGCCTTGATGACCCTAATGGGGTCGATGTTGTAGTCCTTCTCGCTGGAGTCGGCGAAGGTGGGCTTGGCGCCAGCCTCGATGATCGCGTTGGCAGTGGCTATGAACGAGAAGGGCGTGGTGAGGACCTCCTTGCCTCCGACCTTCGCCGCGATCATCGCGAGCTGAAGTGCGTTGGTCCCGGAGGAGCAGGATATCGCATGCTTGGTCCCGATGTACCTAGCGAACTCCTCCTCGAACTTCTTGACGCTCTCTCCCATGACCAGGCGCTCGTTCCTCAGGGCGGATGCCGCCGCCTCGATCATCTCCTCGGTCATCTCCGGTCTTCCCAGGGGTATCTTTGCCATGTTCCTCACTCCAGTCTCTTAACGATCTTGGCCGGGTTGCCCACGACCAGGGCACGAGCGGGGACGTCCTTGGTGACCACCGCCCCTGCTCCGACCATCGCCCTCTCGCCTATGGTCACGCCGCAGACCACGGTGGCATTGGCGCCTATGGACGCCCCTTTCTTCACCATGGTGGGGGTGATGCTCCATTCCCCGGTGGCATGAGGGTGCAGGTCGTTCGTGAAGGTCGCGTGCGGGCCCACGAAGACTTCGTCCTCGATGGTGACGCCAGACGGTATGAAGGCATAGGCCTCGATCTTGCAGCGGTCCCCTATCACCACGCCGCGCTGGATCTCCACGAAGGCGGCGATCTTGCAATCGCGCCCTATCTTGCATCCATAGAGGTTGACGAAATCGCGGACCACCGTGCCCTCGCCGATGTCGCAATCGTTGATGGAGAAATGCTTGGCGTAGAGCTTGTACTTGAGATTGCTCTGATCGCTCATCTGGCGCGCGATAGCGATGAAGGGATTAAAAGTTTGTTTATCGTTTCCCGGCGCCAATCGCAGATGCTGGACGGGCCTGCTTGAATAAATGGATATACGAAGCCCAAGATTCTGGTCACTGATGAGGATCGCGACAGTCGTCGGGGCAAGGCCCCAGTTCATCAAGTGCGCTCCGCTCTCGAGGGAGCTGCGCAAGGGACACGATGAGATCATAATCCATACCGGCCAGCACTACGATTACGAGATGTCCCGCGTCTTCTTCGAGGAATTGGACATCCCCGAGCCGGACTACAACCTCGAGGTAGGCTCTGCGAGCCATGCTTCCCAGACAGGAAGGATCCTGATCGCGGCCGAGGAGGTCCTGCTCAAGGAGAGACCGGACCTGGCGCTGGTCTTCGGCGACACGAACTCCACCTTGGCCGGCGCCCTGGCCGCAGCGAAGATAGGGATCCCCGTGGCCCATGTGGAGGCGGGGCTGCGGTCCTACGACCGCTCCATGCCGGAGGAGACCAACCGGGTCCTCACGGACCACCTGTCTGAGCTGCTCTTCGCCCCCACCAAGGTCGCGGTCGCCAACCTGAGGAAGGAAGGCATCTCCAAGGGCGTGGCGAGGAGCGGCGACGTGATGGTGGACTCCCTCGAGGAGGCGAGGCAGGCGGCCATGAAGAGCTCGAGGGTGCTGGAGAGATACGACCTGACGGGCAAGGAGTTCCTGGCCATGACCGTGCATCGGGCCTCGAACACCGACAGCCCAGAAAGCATAAGGAAGATAATACGGGCCATCGAGAGGAGCGGCCTCAGGACCATATTCCCCATCCATCCCAGGACCAGGAAGCTGATGCAGGACTCGGGCATCGTCGACGAGCTGCCGGAGAACCTAACCGTCACCGAACCCCTGGGTTACCTGGACATGCTGGCGCTGATGATCAACGCCAAGGCCATCCTCACAGACTCTGGGGGGATGCAGAAGGAGGCCTTCATCCTCGGGGTGAGGTGCGTGACCCTTCGCAGCAACACCGAATGGCCAGAGACCTTGACCGAGGGAAGGAACAGGCTGGTCGGCCTGAATGCAGGGAGGATCGCCAAGGCCCTTTCCCTGCCGCGCCTCAGGGACGCGCCTCGCACCCACCCCTTCGGCAAGGTCGGGGCGTCCGGTAGGATTGCGAAATCCATAGATATCTGGTGGGACAGGTCTAGCTAGCCCTCAGCAATACCTATTAATCGTGCGACGGTGTTGGCGGGCGCATAATGTTGGTCAGCGTCGTCCTCAACATAATGAACGAGGAGAAGAACATAGCCGACCTACTCGACTCGCTGGTCACGCAGGAGGGGCCGCTCGAGATAGTGGTGGTGGACGCCAACTCGCGCGACCGCACGAGGGAGATCGTGGAGAGGTACGTCCAGCAGTACCCGGGGATGGTGAGGATGCTCATCAAGCCCGGCTCGCGGGGGCTGAGCACCAACTACGGCATCTCCCAGGCCAAGGGCGACATCATCGCCTTCACCGGCGGGGACTGCATCGCCAACGCCTTCTGGATAAAGGAGCTGCGCAAGAGCATCGCGGAGGGCAACGCCGTGGTGGCGGGGAAGACCATCAACATGGGCCTGAAGTCCTGGGAGGAGCTGGACAGGGTGGAGCTGTTCTACAAGGGGGTCGACCTGTCCTATCCCAGCTGCAACGAGGCCTTCAGGCGCGAGGTCCTGGATAAGGTGGGGGGGTTCGACACCTGGTTCATCACCGCCGAGGACATCGACCTGAACTACCGGGCCGTTGACGCGGGTTTCAAGATCTCCTACAACCCTAACGCGGTCATCTACCATCGCACCAAGGCCACCATCTACCGCTTCTACAAGCAGGCGTTCTGGAACGGCGCAGGCCGCAAGCAGCTGACCCTGAAGCACGGCCGCCTGTGGGGCAACTACGACCCCATGCGCATGGTGCGGCAGAGGATGACCTTCTGGTCCTTCACCAGGCTGGTGGTGGCCGTCATGGGCTACATCGGCTTCAAGCTGTTCGATTCCAAGGGCCCCTACGCCAAGAGGATGCTGAAGGCCAAGTGAGCCTTGGTCGGCAGATATTATATCGTGACTGCATTTACCGGTAGGGCTGGTGCCTCCCTGAAGGTCAGCGTCGTCATCCCCACCATGAACGAGGAGAAGTCCATCGGCGCGGTAATGGACTCCATCAACTCCACCATGCGCGCCAGCGCCTACGACTTCGAGGTGCTCATCGTCGACCTCTCCAAGGACAGGACCAGGGAGATCGCCGCGTCCAAAGGGGCCAGAGTGATCGACGAGCCGCGCAAGGGCTACGGCCGGGCCTACAGGTCGGGCTTCGAGGCCGCCACGGGCGGCATCATCGCCACCTTGGACGCCGATTGCACCTACCCGGCCGAGGACGTCCCCAGGCTGGCGGACATGCTCCAGGCCGAGGGGCTGGACTTCATCACCACGGACCGATTCGCGGACATGGAGGAGGGAGCCATGAGCGGGATGCACCGCTTCGGCAACAAGGTGCTGACCATCACCTCCAGATTGCTCTTCAACGTCAGATTCCACGACTCGCAGAGCGGGATGTGGGTCTTCCGCAAGGGATGCCTCTCCGAGCTGGACCTCAGGGACGACGGGATGCCGTTCAGCGAGGAGATCAAGATCGAGGCGTTCAAGAAGCTGCGGGCCAAGGAGGTCCCCATCGTGTACCGAAAGCGCGTGGGCGACGTCAAGCTGTCCTCATGGAAGGACGGCTGGAGGAACTTCAAGTTCCTCTGGAAGAAGAGGTTCTAGAGGTAGGGGAAGCGCTCCCTCACCAGGCGGACGGTGCGCCTCAGGCCCTCCCTGGCCTCGAGGTTGCGCAACGCCGCCGATGGGTGATAGGTGGGCACGAGGTCGATGCGCTCCCTGCCCACGGCGATGGCGAACACCTGGTTGGCGCAGTCCTTCATGGTCACCTTGTTGTTGAGGAGGCCCTGGCAGGCCGTCCGCCCCAGGCACACGATGAGCTGCTTCCCCCTCAGCTCGTCCTCGAGGTAGGGCCGGCAGGATGCGACCTCGTCCAACCTCGGCCTCCGGTTCCTAGGCGGGCGGCACTTCACCGTGTTGGTGATCATGATCCTATCCCGGGGCAGGCCCTCCTCCTCCAGCAGGCGGTCCAGCATCTTTCCGGCCCGGCCGACGAAGGGCCTCCCGGACCGGTCCTCCTTCTCGCCCGGCGCCTCGCCGACGAAGATCACCGGCGACATCAGGTCCCCGCTCGGGGCCACCACCTTCGTCCTGGTCTTGCTCAGACGGCACAGGTCGCAGTCTAGGTCGATGAACATCTCACTCCCTCAGCACGTCCTCAGCGGTCAGCAGGGATATGAGCTCCACTCCCATCTCCGCCAGCCTCTCCCTGCCTCCCTCTTGGCGATCTATGACCGCGAGGACCGTGGACACCTTGGCGCCCGCGTCCCTCAGGATCGCCACCGCCTCGGCGGATGAGCCGGCGGACGTCACGACGTCCTCCACGACCAGGACGCGGTCGTTCTGCATCATCGGGCCTTCGATCAGCTTGCCGGTGCCGTGGTCCTTCCTCTCCTTGCGCACCATCACGTAGGGGGTTCCCGTCCTCAGGGACAGGGCCACCGCCAAGGGGATCGAGCCCAGGACCACGCCGGCGATCCGGTCGTAGCTCATCCCCTTTACCGCCAGCAAGCCCGCCATCTCCTCGGCGATCTCCGCCAGGACCTGGGGGTCGGTGGAGGCCCTCTTGATGTCGATGTAGTACCTGCTCTTCTTCCCTGAGGCGAGGGTGAACTCGCCGTACATCAGGGCGCCGCAATCCCTCAGCGCCTCCTTGATCCTCATCTTGCTCATCTCACCAGGGCTCCTTCTTCAGACCTCTCCTGTACCCTATGACGTTCACTAGCCGATGGATCACCGGGACGATGACGATGAGCGCGATCAGCGCCATCCAGCCGTTGCCCTCCACGTATATGGACAGGAACCAGGAGGGGAAGATGACCGCTGCCAGGATGAGAGCGCCCACCACGAAGTCGTACTGGTCGAGGCCAGTGGCCTTCTCTCCCCTCGCGAGGCCCATCCTCCTCTTCACGAAGGCCCCTCCCATGTCGCCCAGCAACGACCCGAGGGCCAGGACCACGATGATGCCCGCGGCCTGGGGCATCGGTCCGTACCCCAGGTAGTCGCCTCCGTCAGAGGGCGTGGTCATAAGCAGTTGGACGTAGCCCACCAGGACCCCGCTAAGGACGCCGCCGATGAGCCCTCGCCAGGTCTTCCCGTCCCCAAGGACGCGCTTACCCTTCCAGGTGCGACCCTTGTCGATCGGAGCGCCCCCTCCGAACAGCACTGCCGCCGAGTTGGGCACCAGGGCGGGCAGGAAGACCCAAATGCCCACCGCGATCGATTGGAGCGCGTCCATCGACCCTGGGGATTCAGGAGGCGGATATAGAAGCTTTCGCTAGGCCCCGCGCTCCTTGAAGAAGGCCAGGAGGTCGTTGGGCACGGCCTCGGCCCGCACCAGCTCCATGCGGTCGGCGAACTGCCTCGCCCTCTTGTCCAGGACGAGGGCCGCCCCCACGTCCCTCTCCGTCCGGATCAGCCTTCCGATGGATTGGAGCATCTTCCTTGAGGCGGGCACCTTGACGGTGTACTCCCAGCCCTTGCCGAACTTCATCTCGTAGTAGTGGAGGAGGGCCCTATGCTTGGCGGTGGGCTTGGGGAAGGGGATGCCAGCCAGAAGCGCGACCTGGAGCTCGCGGTCCGGGAAGTCGATGCCCTCGCTTACCCTCCCGCCCATGACCGCGAACAGCACCTGGCCCAGGAGCGTGGCCTTCTTGAAGCTCTGGACCGTGCTCATCAGCTCGGCCTGGGGCATGCCCCTCTCCTCGAGGTGGACCTTCTTGCGGACGCGCGCCAGCACCCCGTCGGCCACGAACCGGTCCATGAGCGCGTAGGAGGGGAAGAACACCACCGTGTTGCGGTCCAGGGCGTTGCAGCACGCCACGACCATGTCCTCCATCCTCGGCACGATGGTATCGTCCTGCGCCATCTCCTCGAACTTGGTGGTGACGTCCTCGGAGTAGAACACCCTCTTGTTCTCGGCCGGGAAGGGCGAGGGGAGGCTCCGGAGCACGGTCTCCTCGGGAAGGCCCACTGAGTCCCGGTATTCGTAGAGGGGGGCCAGGGTCCCGGACATGTGTAACGAGCCAGCCGACTCGTGGAGGAAGGAGCAGGCGACGGAGGGGTCGAGGCAATAGCCCTCGAACCGGGGGTTCTCGCCACCCACAACCAGTTTGACATAGTATTCCTCGTCCATCTTAAGCCAGAAGCTCAGGAACGCGCCTAGCGAGAAGATGTAGGAGCGAGGCAGCCGGCCCTGCTCCTTCTTGCTCTCCTTGACTATCTCGCCATGGGTCATCATGGCCTTGCAGGCTATGGCCAGCTGCCTTGAGGTGATGGTGAACGCCTCCATCAGGCCGCCCTGCAGGAAGTCGGGGGGGATCAGCCCATCATCATCGATCACGTACTCCCTGACCGCCTCGTCCAGCAGCGCCCCGAGCCTCTCCACGACGTCCCTGACGCTCGCCCCATCGACCACCTCGGGGTCTCCGTACTCGTCAAGCTCCTTCAGCACCGTCTCCAGGGCGTACCTGGACAGCTCGATGGTGCGGGATTCCCTAGCGTAATCGGGCAGGTTGTGCGCCTCGTCCACGATCAGGATCAGCTCCCCCAAGGAGACGTTCATCCGCTCGATGAAGGCCTCCCGGATGAAAGGCGCGAAGAAATAGGCATACGGGGCGGTGACCACGGTCGCATGGGAAAGAAGCTCCTTCCCTAGCTCGTACGGGCAGAGCCCCCGGCCTTCGCAGTAGCTGGAGAACTCCTCGACCGTGGGCAGCTCGTTCTGGCAATGCTCCAGGACCTCGTCGAAGTTGGCGGTCAGGACGGCGTCGTAGAAGCGACACCCTCCGTCCTTCCCCGATAACGACCTCTTCTTCCTCTCCCCGCACAACCGCGATAGCTCCTCGGCGTTGCCCTGCTTCAGATCTGGGTCGCGGGCGAGGAGGGGGCAGGTCGACTGCCTTCCCTGGACCCCCATGCCGAATACCTTCCTCCGCGAATTAATGCGCCTCAGCTCCAGGATGACCTGCCGTTGCTGCGAGTTGGTGCGAGTGAGGTAGGCCACCTTCTTGCCTTGGGAAAGGGCCACCTGCAAGGACGCGGTCAGGGCGCACACCGTCTTGCCAGTCCCCGTCCCGCTCTCCATCACGATGTGGCCTTCATCCTTCAGGGCGCTGAACACGGAAAAGACGAAGTCCTCTTGGTGCTCCCTGGGTTCGTACGGGAAAATGTCCATCCGCTCTGGCAATCCGCTCGAATGGGAATACAGTTGTCCAGGGGTCCCCGAAACTGGCCCCTTGGGTTATGCGCGAATCAATTATTGCGCTGCCAGACCTCGTCCGGTACGTCCTCGTAGCAGTTGTCGATCCCGTTCATGTCGCCGTTGCAACCGGTGCCGCCAGAGATCAGCTCGAAGATCCTTTCCTTCTTGAAAAGCCAGTAATGTATGCGCCATTCCCTGCCATCGTATAGGGTCGTCTCCTCGCGTTCAGTGGTGAGGATCCCGGTGTCCTCCAGCATATAGAAAGCGTCCCGGTCCTCGGGCTCGAGGATGTTGTCGATGATCCTTTCAGAATAACCGAAGAAATTCATCACGTGCTGGGCCATGGCCCGGGCCTGTTCCTCAGGCATGCCAGTGTGGTCGATGCTGGTGCGAATGGCATTGGTCAGGTCATCGACCGTGAGCGTCATGACCCTGCCGTTCTCCTTGAGGACCAAAGCCTCACCGTGCCCATTCCCTCCATTCCCTTCCGCGACCTCCAATCGCGCGGAAGCCTTCGCGTTTCCCTTCTGCCCCTTAGCAAAACCATTCCCTTTGACGACGACGCTCTTGGCAATCATCTAAATAAAGCCCCCCTTTAGATGACTATTTTTCAGTCCTACAAGATAGATTAGACCTACACCATTCGACAAGTTCTATTTAAAGGTTGTTACGTGAAAGGATAATTATTGTTAAAATCCTGCATTCCTCTGGCATCCTAGTTTCTAACGTTTTCCGTACTTTAGGAAGGTATTTCTAGGGCGATGTCCCAAAGTTGGGAGGGTGGAAAATGATAGCTCAGTTCAAGGTCGTTCCGATCGGCAAGGGCGAGAGCCTCAGTCCCTACGTGGCTGAATGCGTCAAGATAGTCCAGGCGAGCGGGCTGAAGTACCAGCTGACACCCATGGCCACCGTCTTGGAGGGCGAATGGGACGATGTCATGGACGTGATAGGGCAATGCCACAGGAAGGTCCGCTCCATGTCCCGGAGGGTCGTCACCAACATCGACATAGACGACCGCGAGGGGAAGAGCAACGCCATGGAGCAGAAGATCAAGAGCGTCCAGGACCGGTTGGCCTCTAGATAGGCCTCTGGTCTCGAACGGAACGTGAGGGACGCTCTTCGCTCCACCTCCGGGATCACTGGATATAGGTCTTGAACTTCATCTGGGTGAGGCGGATGAACCTGGCCTCCTTGAAGTCCTTGAGCTTCAACATGTAATCCAGGACCTCCTTGGAGACGGTGTCGTCGACGGCCACCAGCATGACCGCCATTCCTCCGCGGCTCTCGCGGCCCACGCCCATCCTGGCGATGTTGATGTGGTTGTCGCCCAGCACGGTGCCCACGCGACCGATTATCCCGGGGACGTCGTTGTGCTTGGTCATGAGGAAATCGCCCTCTACCGGCATGTCCAGGTCGTACTCATCGATGCCCAGCAGCCTGGGCTGCGCTCCAGGGAAGACCGTCCCCCGCACCTCCCTCCTTATCCCGTCGGAGTCCAGCCTGACCGCCACCATGTTCACGTAGCGGGGCGACTCCTCGCTCTTGGTCTCCGCGACCTGGATGCCCTTCTCCTTGGCGATGGACGCGGCGTTGATGATGTTGACCTGCTGCTCGCCGATGATGTTGCTCAGCACCCCTATTATGGCCGAGGTGGTGAGGGATTTGGTGTCCACGGCGGCCAGCTCGCCGTAGAACGTGGTCTCGATCCTCTTGACCGGTCCATCGATGAGCTGGAAGGCGAACGATGCCAGCATCTCCGTGAGCGGGAGGAAGGGCATCAGCTTGGGGTCGATCTTGCTCAGAGGGGCGTTAACCGCGTTGGCCATCTTGCCCTCCATCAGGAAGGCCTTGACGCATTCGGCCATCTCCAAGGACACCTTCTCCTGGGCCTCCTTGGTGCTGGCCCCCAGATGTGGCGTCATCACAATGTTGTCCAGCTCCAAGAGCTTGGAGCCCTTGGGGGGCTCGTGCTCGAACACGTCGAGCGCCGCCCCGGCGATGCGCTTGTTCTTGAGCGCCTCGTAAAGCGCGTCCTCGTCCACTATGCCTCCACGGGCGCAGTTGATGATCATGGCGTGAGGCTTCATCAGCTGGAACTGCTCCTTGCCCAATAGGTGCTTGGTGGACGGCGTCAAGGGCGCATGGATGGTGATTACGTCCGCCTCCTCGATGACCTTCTCCAATGGCAGGAGCCTGACCCCTAGCTTCACCGCCACCTCGGGCGGAAGGAAAGGGTCGTAGCCCACCATCTTCATCTGGAAGGCCTTGGCCCTCTTGGCCACCTCGGCCCCGACCCGGCCGATGCCTACTATCCCTAGGGTCTTTCCGTTCAGCTCGATGCCGGTGAACTTGCCTCGCTCCCACTTCCCCTCCTTGATCGAGACGTGGGCCCAGACGATCTTGCGCACCAGGGTGAGCATCATGGCCATGGTGTGCTCCGAGGCCGAGACGATGTTGCCCATGGGGGTGTTCATGACCAGGACGCCCTTGCGGGTGGCCGCCTCCACGTCGACGTTGTCCACGCCCACGCCGGCGCGGCCCACCACCTTCAGCTTCCTGCCCGCTTCGATGACCTCCTTGGTCACCTTGGTGCCGGAGCGGATGATCAGCCCCTCGTAGTCCCCGATTATCTTGATGAGCTCGTCCTGAGGGATGCCTGGCTTGACATCGACCGTCAGGTCGGACCCTTTGGTCAAGATGTCCAGGCCCTCCTTGGACAGCTCGTCGGTGATCAGAAGCTTCACTTCATCGCCTCCAATGAGGCGTCCAGCGCGTGGAACAGGTCGTTCATGTCCTTCATGGTAAGGTCGCCCATGTGCCCGATCCTGAAGGTCGAGTCCTTGATTTTCCCGTAGCCGGGTGAGACCTCGAAGCCTCTGGACTTGAGCTCCTTGTCCAGGCGGGGGAACTCGAGCTTGCCCGACTCTACCACGGTGATGGTCTCCGATTCGTACCCCTTCTCCGGGTACAGCTTGAAGCGCTTCAGCGCCCAGGCCCGGGCGGCCTCCGCCATCTCATGGTGGCGTGCGTACCGGTGGGCCATGCCCTCCTTGAGCATCTTGTCCAATTGGTAGTCGAGGCCGTACATCAGGGAGACCGGGGGGGTGGTCAGGGGCATGTCCTTGTCAGCGGACTTCTTGTACTCCAGCAGGTCGAGGTAGTACCCTCGCCCCTGGACCCTCTCCGCCGCCTTCAGCAGGCGGTCGGAGCAGCAAATTATCGCTAGCCCGGGCGGAAGCGCCAAGGCCTTCTGGGAGCCGAACACCAAGGCGTCGATGTCCAGCTCACGGAGCCTGAGGTCCACCGCTCCCACGGAGGTCACCCCATCCACGAAGACCAGGGGGTTGCCTTCCGCCTTGCATTGAGGGACCAGGTCCATGGTGGGGTTGAGCACGCCGGTGCTGCTCTCGTTGGAGACGATGGTGACGGCCTCGGTGGTCGGCTCCAGCTTCCCCGTCACGTCCGAGGGGCGTATGGCCTTCCCCCATGGCACCTCGACCCGCTTGACCTGCTTGGCGCAGGCGGTGCCTATGGAGGCCCAGCGATCGCCGAATGAGCCGTTGGTCAGCGATACCATCCGCTCGTGAACCCCGCAGCGGACGCACGCCTCAAGGAAGGCGGTGGCCGAGGCCGGGGCGAGGAAGATGTGCAGGTCCGTGTCCAAGACCTTGTGCAGCTTCTCCACTATTCCGTGCTGCAGGCTCGCGTACTTCTGCCCGCGATGGATCATCATGGGCTTGTCCATCGCCTGCATCGTGTCCTCGAAAACCTCGACCGGTCCAACGGTGAATAGCCTGTTGCTCACTGAGTTCCCCCCAGGGTTTCCTTGAAGCGCAAGGGCCCCTCATGCGATGGCGGCGCCAAAGGACTCTGCGCAGCTCTCCATGCGGGCCGCCGCAGGGTGGCGCGCGCCTAGGCGCAGGGCGACGTCCAGATGCTTAGCGGACCGGCACTTCGGAGCGGTACCAAGGGCATCGTCGTATAAGTCTTTGTTGGTGCGGGTCCGGCCCCCTCTGGCACCTATCGCCTGGACATCGCCCAGAGTCGTGTGGCCTTGACGGGTCGACGCCTGCTCAGGTGCGGATCACGTGCTCGTTCTTGTCCCCTCTGCCGATCCCCTTGTACACGAAGCCCTTGGCGATGAACCTGTCGGGCTCCACCACGTTCCTTCCATCGACGATGACGGGGTTCTTCCTGCCGGTGAGGGACTTGGCCCGGACCGGGTCGAGCGCAAAGTACTCCTTGTGCGCGGTCATGATGGCGATCCCGTCCGCGCCCCTTATGACCTCCTCCAGGTCCTTGATGATCTCAACATCGGGGTAGCTCAGCACGTGGGGATCGTGGATCCTGACCTCGATCCCCGCCTCCAGGAGGAGGTCCAGGTAGGGCTCCGAGGGAGGGTTGCGGGCGTCGTCCGAGTCGTTGATGAAGGCCCACCCCAGGAGCGCGATCTTCGAGCCGCTTGGCTTCCTTCCGACCCTCTCGAGGGCTTTGACGGTGAGGTGGAACATATGCCTCGGCATGAAGTCGTTCACCTTCCTGGCGAGCACGTAGATGGAGTCCGCTCCCTCCGGGTAGTCCAGGTCAGCTTCGTGGATCTTCACGCCCCGCTCCAGATGGTAAGTGTCCTTGGTGAGGCAGTGGCCGCCCACGCCCGCTCCCGGCCAAAGTATGGCCCGGGTTATCCCGTCCCCTTTCAGGCTGTCGATGCCCGCCCTCACGTCGTACACGTTGACGCCCATGGCCTCGCAGTACAGCGCGAGTTGGTTCACGGCCGCGATCTGCAGGTCCCTGAAGGTGTTCTCCGCGGTCTTGGTGACCTCGGCCGCGGTGGCCGTCATCTTGATGATCTTCCCCTTCGTCATGACCGGCGCGTAGAGCTCGGCCGCCCTTTGCGTGCTGGCATCATCTATGCCCCCCACTATCCGATCGTGTTCCCTTATGTTCCTAAGGAGGCGCCCCACCATCACCCTTTCCGGCGCATGGGCCAGGGCGAAATCCTCGCCGGCAATGAGGTCTGACCTCTCCTCGAGGATCCCTCGGGCCATGCCGCCAGTGGTCCCGGGGGTGATGGTGGACTCGAGCACGACCAACATCCCGGGCTTCAGGTAATTTCCAACATTGCCAATCCCTTCGTTGAGCGCGGTGAAGTCGGGAACGAGGTCCTTCGGGTTGGCGAAGGGGGTCTGGATGGCCAATGCCACGGCGTCCAGCTCAGATATCCTGGAGAAGTCGGAGGTGCACAGGAATTTCTTGGCGCCCACCACCTTCCTCAGCAGCTCCTCAAGCCCTGGCTCGTTTCCCTTCAGGGGGCTTTCTCCCCTGTTCAGCATGTCGATCTTGTATCCAGATGAGCTAGAGGCGCGCTGGAAACCCAGGACGAGGTCGAACTCCGGGGCATCAGCGAAGAGCGCCGCGGCGGGGATCCCTACGTATCCCATGCCTATCACGCCAATCTTCTTGATCGGGCCTCTCTTCGATAGCAGCGATCCAAGCTTGTCCGTCATCACGACCGTAATGCGAATGGTTCTCTTAATGCTTATTTCAACGTGGCTTGTTGGACGGAGCCTCCCCACACCACTTCGATTCAAGATCATCTCAGTGGTACTTCAGGCGCTCAAGGACCTCCTCGATGTCCTCCTCGGTGATGCCGCGATGGGTCACGAACCTGACCAGGCTCCTTCCGAACGATGAGCATAGGACCCCGCTGCGCTTGGCCTTGGATATGAGCTCGGCCGACTTGCCCGGCGCGGTCTCGGCCACGACGATGTTGGTCTGGACGGTGGCCATGTCTATGCTCAGCCCCATGTCCGGCAAGCCCTTAGCCAGGAGCTTGGCGTTGTCATGGTCCTCCCTCAGCCTGGGTATCATCGTCTCCAGGGCGACTATGCCAGGGGCGGCGATGATCCCCGCCTGCCTCATCCCCCCGCCCAATATCTTCCTCGACTTCCTGGCGCGGTCGATGAACTCCTTGTCCCCCACCAGCACCGAGCCGACCGGGCAGGACAACCCCTTCGACAGGCAGAAGGTGACGCTGTCCACGCTCTTGGTGTACTCCTCGGGGCTGACGTCCAGGGCCACACAGGCGTTGAATATCCTGGCGCCGTCGATGTGCACCTTCATCCCGCGGTCGTGCGCCGCCCTCCCCACCTCCTCGACCTCCCTCGGCGTCCAGCAGCACCCACCCGCTCGGTTGTGGGTGTTCTCGATGGCCACTAGGGACGGATTGGGATAATGCATCTCCCGTCCGCGGTAGTGCGCCTCCAGCTGCTCTGAGGTATAGACGCCGCGGTTGCCTTTGATCAGGCGCGGGATCACCCCGGCCACGGCGGACATCCCTCCAACCTCGTAGTAGTAGATGTGCGCCTCCGACTCGCAGTAAATCTCGTCGCCATGGCGGCAATGGGTCATGACCGATATCAGGTTCCCCGCCGTTCCGCTCGCGACCAGCAGCCCCGCCTCCTTGCCGAAGCGGTCGGCGGATATCTGCTCCAGGCGGTTGACGGTGGGGTCCTCGCGCGACACATCGTCCCCCAGCTCGGCCGAGGCGATTGCCTCCAGCATCTCCTTGGTGGGAAGGGTGACGGTGTCGCTCCTCAGGTCGATGGTCTTCATGCTCGCGCCTCAATTTGATATCTGCACCTTATGGCCGGAGCGCAGCGAGGCCAGCGCTCCCTCGCACACCTTGAGGTCGTTGAGGGCGTCCCGCCCGGCGGCCATGGGCGCCCTGCCCGAGGCCGAGGCCTTGAGGAAGTCGGCCAGCTCCAGCTTGAGCGGCTCCTCCTTCTTGACAGAGATCTTCCTCACATCCGTCTCCAGGGGGATGTGGAATGCGTCCGAGACATCGTACTCTTTTATAGTGGAGGAAGAGACCTCCAGGCTTTGATCTATGTAGTCTAGCTGAACGTACCCACCACTGCAGGTGAGAGACACTTTGCGCACCTTCATGGGGGTGAGCCAGTTGACCTCGATGAAAGCCACAACGCTGCCTCCCATCTCGATCAGGAGGTTGGCATGGTCCTCGAAGGGCGAGTTGTTAAAGAGCCCGCCCAGGGCGAAGACGCTCCTCGCCTCGCCGCCGGTGATGTACCTGAGCACGTCGACGTCGTGTATCCCCAGGTCCAAGATGACGCCCACGTCCCTGATCCTAGTGGGGAACGAGGACACCCTCCTGGATGCGAAGGTGATCAACTTGCCGAAGCGCCCCTCGCGCACGGCCTCCTTGGCAACGCCCACCACTGGGTTGTAGCGCTCCACGAAACCGGCGCCCAAGGTGACGCCCTCCGTCTCGGCCATTTTGCACAGCTCGGCAGCCATCACGGAGCTCCCGGTGAAGGGTTTCTCGACCAGGAGGTGCCTCCCAGCCTTGATCGCCCTGCTTGCCACATCGAAATGAGTGGTGGTGATGGTGCACACGCTGACCGCCTCCACCTGGGCCAGGAGGTCCTCGATGGAGTCGAAGCATTTCACGCCGAACCTGGAGGCCACCTTCTTGCTCAGGGCACGGTCCACGTCGTAGACGCCTACGAGCTCGGCCAGCTCGGAATGGATGCGGGCGTGGTTCTGGCCCATGGAGCCCACGCCGATTACGCCCACCTTTGCCATATGACCGCAATCACAAAGGTCGCTAATTAACCCATTCCCTCGCATCCGCAAGGATTATTCCTACCTTAGGCGTACCTGGTGCGAGCAAGATGAAGCAGACGCTAATGGAGATCCTCGCCTGCCCCAGGTGCAAGTTCCATCCGCTGGAGCTCACGGTGACCAAGGAAGCGAAGGGGGACATTCTGACTGGTGTGATAACCTGCCCGAGATGCCACATCGACTACCCGATCGAGGACGGCATCCCCAACATGCTCATTCCCGAGGGCCGCTGACCTAAAGCTTCTCCAACGCCTGCTCGATCCTCTTCATACCCTCGTGGATGTCGCTGCGGCTGGTGGCGTAGGAGATCCTTATGTGACCCTCCCCAGCTGGTCCGAAGGTCGACCCTGGTGTCACCGCCACGTGCGCTTCCTTGAGCAGGTGCATGGTGAGGTCCTCCGATTTCATGGGCAGCTCGTACTTGGGGAACATGTAGAAGGCGCCCTTGGGCTTGGGGCAGCGCAGCTTCGGGATGCCTTGCATGTAGCCATACAGGAGGTCGCGCCGCGCCCTGAACTCCTCGATCATGGCCTTGACCGAGTCCTGAGGCCCCCGTAGCGCCTCCACCCCCGCCACCTGGGCGAAGGAGGTCGCATTGGTGAGGGATTGGGTCTGGAGCTTGTTGATCTCCTTGATGATGGGGGGCGGAGCCACGACCCATCCCAGCCTCCATCCGGTCATGGCATAGGTCTTGGAGAAGCCGTTGATGGTGATGGTGCGCTCGAACATGTCTGGCAGCGCGGCGAACGAGTAGTGCTTGCCCTCGAAGATGATCTTCTCATAGGTCTCGTCCGAGAGGACCAGGAGGTCATGGTCCTTGGCCAGGTCGGAGATGCCTTGGACATCGCTCTTTTTTAGGACCGAGCCCAATGGGTTGGAAGGGGAGTTGACCAGGATCATCTTCGTCCTGGGGGTGATGGCTTCCGCCACCTCCTCCGGCAGCATGCGGTAGTCGTCCTCGGCCTTGACGATGACGTGCTTCGGAATGCCTCCCGCGAGCCGGATGATGGCCTCGAAAGTACCCCAGGCCGGATCAGGGATGACCACCTCGTCCCCGACGTCCACCATGCAGAGGAAGGCCATGAACAGGGCGAACTTGGTCGGGGTGATGACGACGTGCTGCTCCTCGCAGGGTATGCCGTTCTCTGTCCGCGATTTCTCCGCCACCGCCCTGCGTAGCTCAGGCAGTCCGGCGGACGGGGTGTAATGGGTGAAATGGTCGTTGAGCGCCTTGATAGCGGCCTGGCATATGTTTTCGGGGGTGGGGAAGTCTGGCTCTCCGACGGAGAAGGAGACTATGTCCGCCCCTTCGCTCTTCAGCTTGCTGACCAAGTTGGAGATGCGTACCGTGCCCGATTCAGGCATCCTCATCATGCGCTCTGCTACCATCTCCCAGGCCATGCCCAAGAGCGTATTTTAGGCTTTGCAGAATCTACCTGGACCTTCGCTCGATCTCTTAACAATGGTTCTTATCTGTACAGCAAGGCACTAATGAATTCATTTTATGCAAGGTTCATATAAACGTTGGATATTAGAGTGGACCGGTGAGAATCAATGCCTTTCGAACTCGACATGACCAAGCTCCGCTTCGGGACCGAGCTGGTTAAGAGAGGTTTCGCCAAGATGCAGCAGGGCGGCGTCGTCATGGACGTGACCAACGCCGAGCAGGCTGGCATCGCCGAGGACGCGGGCGCTGTGGCCGTTATGGCGCTGGAGCGCGTCCCTGCAGACATCAGGGCCCAAGGCGGCGTGGCCAGGATGGCAGATCCCCTGAAGATCCAGGAGATCATGGACAACGTCACCATCCCTGTGATGGCCAAGTGCCGGATCGGTCATTTCGTCGAGGCCCAGATACTCGAGTCCATGGGCGTGGACATGATCGACGAGTCCGAGGTGCTCACCCCCGCGGACCCCTTCTATCACGTGGACAAGCGCAAGTTCCGCGTCCCGTTCGTCTGCGGAGCCAGGGACCTGGGCGAGGCCATACGCCGGATCGACGAGGGCGCGGCCATGATCCGCACCAAGGGCGAGGCGGGCACGGGCAACGTCATCGAGGCCGTCCGGCACCAGAGGGCCATAATGTCCACAGTCCGCGAGCTCAAGGGAAAGGAGCAGGAGGAGCTCTCCACCATCGCACGCAAGATCGAGGCGCCATTGTACCTGGTCAAGGAGGTGGCCGAGCTCCAGAGGCTCCCCGTCATCAACTTCGCCGCAGGCGGGATAGCCACCCCGGCGGATGCCGCGCTGATGATGCAGCTGGGCAGCGATGGGGTGTTCGTCGGTTCAGGCATCTTCAAGTCGGACAACCCCGAGGAGAGGGCCAAGGCCATCGTCGAGGCGGTGACCAACTTCGACGACCCCCAGGTCCTTGCCGAGGTGTCCAAGGGGCTGGGCGAGGCCATGAAAGGGATAGAGATCTCCACCATCAAGCCAGAGCAGCGCCTTCAGGAGCGCGGCTGGTAGTCAGGGGATCGAGGCCAGTACCCTGGATGTGACATCAGGGACCGTCAGCAGCTCGTCACCCAGCGATATCCTCTCATCGGCCATTTCGTAGACTGGGCTATGATAGTCACCTTCCGGGAACCCTCCGACGAGGACGGCCAAGTGCCCCTCGATGGACGGCCTTAGCACCTGGGCCAGGTCCCGCTTCTCGCCCGTAGGTGTTAGGGCCACGATCTTGTCTGGCACTAGTCTTCGGAGCAGGCTCTTCAAGTCCATGCTCCTCTCCAGCCGCAGGCCCCGCCCCCCTTTCCCCACGTTCCCATTTTCTAAAAGTTCGCTGAATGTGCGCAGGAATGGGATGTATTGATGCTCTGGCCGATACCTATTCCCTACGAAAACGACCTCATCGCTCCTGATGTGGATGTAGGTGCTGAGCTTCCCTTGACGGATGGCCTTGGACCCTTGGGTCAAGAGCAGGAAGGAATGAACGATGTCCGGCCTTCCTCTCCTGCCCGCATCTTCCAATCCTTCCACAAGGTATCGATGCAGCGCCCTGTCCAGCACGATGATGCCCTGCAGATCCTCGTCATCCGCGCCGTTAGTCCTCGCCTTTTCGGATTCTTGCACGAAGAGCGGCAAGCGCTCGATCTCGGCGTCTACCAGGACCAGGGAGATCATGAAATGATCTTGTCCATCATGTCGCTCTCCATCCCGAGGCGTATCTCCCGTGCGATGCGGCGGCCGGTGGACATCTCCGGTTCGATGAGGTCCGAGTAGGGAGAGCCGGAGACGAAGGGGTTGCTGCCGGCCACGATCCTCGAGGATATCTCGAACACCTTGAATTGCAGCTGGTCCGTCACGATCGCCTCCAGGCAGAATGGGCCTATCATGCCGCCGAACAGCTGGTTGGCCCTCCGCACCACTCGCTCGCCCATGTCGAAGACCTTGGGCAGGAGCGACTCGCGAATGACGACGGGGACGTTACCAGTGACGACGAAGGAGGGGAAGTAGCCGAGGCGCTTCAGCTCCTCGGACGCTCCCAGCTTGTACATCTCATCGATGTTGCTCTCGTCACGCCTGTCCATCGAAAGGAGCTCGAGCGTGCCATCTTCCACCTTGTAACCATCCTTCTTGATCGGGGAGTGGAAGAAGTGCAGGTAGTACCTGGTCCCCAGGATGTATTCCTGGATGGTGTAGGGCTGGGATAGGTCGATCCCCATCTTGAACTCGGGGTAGTCCTTGGCGATGAAGAAGCCCCTCCCCCCCTTGGCGCCATGGTACTTCACCAGCACCGGCCGGTCAATCTTCTTGGCATCGTCTATCTTGGCTGGCATCTCGATGCCGGCGGACTCGAGCCATTCCCGCATCATGTCCCGGTCGGACTCCCATCCGAGCACCTCGCGGTTGCCGAAGGTCGGCACCGCCAATGACTCGAATCTTTTCGAGCCGAGGTACTCCACGAATGAGCCGTGAGGGACGATGATGACGTTCCTGGCGAGGAGCTCGTCGGCCTGGTCCAGAAGGTCCTGATAGGTCGACATGCGGATGATCTCGTCGGGCTTGGCCAAAGGGAAAGCGTCGTAGAACTTGGTGTTCTGCGTGACCGCGACACCCAACGTTCGGAACCCTTCCTTGCGGGCGCCGTTGAAGATCTGCATGGAGGAGTGGGAGCAAAGGGTTGCGATGGTGATCTTGTCCCTATCGTACTCCCCGAGAAGCCTGAGAATCTTGTCCTTTTGGACCATATCGTTGTATTCGCATCGGTAATATAAACATTACCATTTGAGGCTGGATGTACTGTCCAGGTCGCCTCGTCAGACCACGTAAATCCCTAGGATCTCGGCCAAGAAGATCACTATCATGCAGCGGTTGATCGTTGCCAGGAAATTGACAATGACGAAGTACTCAGGCGTCATGATCTCGTCCTTGTTGAAGACGGAATACAGGTAGAGGGTGATCGTGTCAGGCATGAAGGGCACGCTCATGAGCAGGTAAAGGCCCCAATACCAGGTCTTGGAAACGAACCACTCCATGAACCTCACGAACCATCCGACGAAGAAAATATGCTCCGACCATTGACGGATCCTCTTCTCCACCTTCAGCCCAAGATAGAAGACGAGGATGCAGCCAGTGGCCTTGCCTGCGGCCACGATCAGGGATTTCGTGAGGATCCCGAGGGAGGGGGCGAGGAACAGCCCGATCTCAACGGGGATGGGGAGAAGTATCGCGGTGGCGATCGAATAGAGATACAGGACGATGGCATACTCCAATGGACTGTTCGCTAGGGACTGCAGGAAGTCCATGAAAATTCCGACTATGTCCATTGGTCAGGCCATGATGACATTTGCAGAAAAATGTTTGTCCGTGCCTATTGAGAAAGGACCCGGCGCCAGCATGGGCGAGTGAGACTATCCAGTATGTCCAACGTTAAAGCAATCTTTTTATGGTCGAAGTGGGATAATCCCCATTCAGTACTCGGAAGGGGATTTTGACCATGGGTGACGGCAAGGACTGGTTTGCGGAGCTGGACGCGGAGCTCCAGAAGCAGACCGAGGCTATCAGCAAGGACCTCGCTGAGATGAACAATCAGAAGCGAGCAATCAACAAGACGCTCATCGAGGACTTTTGGAAGATATTCATGCGCTTTGGGAAGATCAATGTCAACATGACCATGGAGCCATCGCATGAGGCTTTCGCCGTCTTCGAGGTGTACCCCGACGTCTGGCACTTCAAGGAGGGGTTCAACTTCGCTGCGGTCAATAGCCTGCAACTGGTCGACCGCACCGCCGAGCAGGGGCGGATGGGCGACTCGCTCAAGGTCTGGTACTATTCGGTGGACTCGACCCCCCACGTCCGCATGATCTTCGAGTACTGCGAGGGCGAGCACTATTACAAATACGCCGGATGGAAGCGCATCTTCGCGCAGTTCGTGGTCTACGATGCCCCAGTGGCCAAGGCCGAGCTGGCCAAGATGCACGAGAAGATGAGCGACGTGGTGAAGGTCTGGTACGAGAGCCACCTGCGCCGCAACCGCGACATCATCATCAAGCACCTAAAGGAGAACTTCGAGCGGGGCGAGACGTTCACCGAGTGAGCGTTCCCCCATTCCAATCCCTTCTTCTTACATCGAGGATAGGTACTTTCGAGCACCCCTCATATCATACTTTTAAAAGGCATTTTGATAAGGGTAGCGGGCCTAGTGCCCACGAGGTTTAACCATGGAGAAGGAAGAGATCGCACCCCATGTTTCGGAAATTTCCCGGGTGCTCGGAAACAAGGTAAGCGAGGAGCAGATCGAGAGGGAGCTGGATACCTACCTCAATCTCTACAGGGTCTCGCTGGAGACCGCCAAGCGTTCGGTGGTGCGCAAGCTCGGCGGGGACCCGAACGCCCTCAACAAGGGGGCGCAGAAGAAGCTCTCAGAGCTGACGGGCTCGGAGCAGAACGTAGACATCCTTATCAAGGTTCTATCCGCGAACAGGAAGGAGATCGAGCAGAACGGCGAGCTCAGGGCCCTCATCTACGGCCTATTCGCCGATGAGACAGGCACAATGCCCTACACGGCCTGGGACGCGGACCGTTTCCCCTTGGAAAGGGGCCAGGTGCTCCTTGTCCGCAACGCCTACACCAAGGAGTGGAACGGAAAGCCCCAGCTCAATCTTGGGACCAGGGCCACCATCGAATCGCAGCCCGCTGACGCGGTAAGGCTGCCCGAGGGCATGGACATGCCGATCTATGGGCCGACGACCGCAAAGGTGGCCGACCTGGTCGAGGGAATGAACAGCGTGACCATCACGGCCAAAATATTGTGTGTGGAGACGCGTAAGATCGAGTCCCAGGAAGGGGCCAAGACCTTCTACTCGGGCATGCTCGCCGACGAGACGGGGCGCGCTCAGTTCTCAGCCTGGCACGACTTCGACCTTAAGAAGGACGAGGTCGTCCAGATCAAGGGGGCCTACGTGCGCTCCTGGAAAGGCATCCCTCAGCTCAACTTCGGGGAGCGAGCGGAAGTGACGAGGGTCCGGTCGCCGTTCCCTGCTGACCTGGACCTGGCCAAGCCGAAGCCTCGGGCCATCGCCGAGCTCGAGGCCGTGGGCGGCGCCTTCGATGTCCTGGTCTCGGGGGTGGTGGTCGACGTGAAGAAGGGGAGCGGACTGATCCAGAGGTGCCCTCATTGCAATCGCTTGGTGCAGAACAAGCTCTGCCGCATCCATGGCAAGGTGGAGGGCCAGCACGACCTGCGCATCAAGGCCGTCGTCGACGACGGCGCTGGCTCCATAACCGCGGTCATGAACAAGGACATCACCGAGGCCTTGGTGGGCATCACCCTGGAGCAGGCCATCAAGGACGCCAGGGAGGCCATGGACCCCGAGGTGGTGAAGGAGAAGATCGAGGACCGATTGCTGGCCAAGCCCGTGGAGGTGCGAGGAAACGTCATCAGCGATGACTATGGCCTGATGATGATCGTGTCCGAGGCCAGGGTGTTCGTGCCCGAGGTCAGGGCCGAGGCCACCAGCCTCCTTTCCGAGCTGGAGGGAGCGCAATGATGGTGCGCGAGGTCGCCTGGCGCATCTTCGCAGCGGAGTACAACTCCTCTCGGCTCGAGATTAAGGGCGAGGGCGAGAGGGCTCCCTCCTACATCGTATCGCCCCTCGGGGCGATGGTCAACCGGGTATTCTTGGTCGGGGTCCTCACGGACCTGGAGAACATCGGGACGGGGGAGGAGCCGTTGTGGAAGGGGCGCCTCCAGGACCCAACGGGCAACTTCTATGTCTCTTCAGGCCAGTATCAGCCGGAGGCCACCGCAGCGCTCTCCAAGATGGAGGCGCCAGCGTTCATCGCCGTGGTGGGCAAGACCCGCACCTACTCTCCCGAGGAGGGGACGATGTACGTCTCCATCCGCCCTGAGAAGGTGCGCTTGGTGGAGGCGAGGGAGAGGGACCACTGGGTCCTGGAGACCTGCAAGGCCACCCTCAGACGCATCGACGCCATGACCGAGGCCAAGGAGATGGCGGCCCCTACCGTGGACGAGCTCGTCAAGCTCGGACACTCCCCGGGGCTGGCCGAGGGCGTGGTTAGGGCCGTCGGCCACTACCCGGACGTGGACCTGGGGCGTTACCGGAGCATGGTCGTGGACGCCCTGAAGTTCCTCCTGCCCGAGTACCAATCGGAGATGGAAGCGGACATGCCCTCTGAGATGGGTCAGCGGCCCGAGGAGGTCGAGGACGAGGAGGAGGCCGAGGCCGTGGAGGAGGAGAAGGAGGACAAGGTGCTGGCCATCATCACGAGGCTGGACCGGTCCGGCAAGGGCGCCGCCTGGGACGACATCGTGGAAGAGGTGAAGCGCATAGGGATGGACCGCACCGCCTTGGAGGAGGTCACCAACTCCCTCCTGGACAAGGGCATGATATACGAGCCGGTGCTGGGGAGAATGAAGCGCATTTAGGTCCGAGCCGTTCTTTGAACGAAGCGGTGGAGGCAGCCGCTGATGGCTTCCCTAGTATGAGGCCAGGAGCTCGTCCTCGACCTTCCACTGCGCCTTGAAATGCTCGTTCAGCTCACGTATCAAGAGCTGGTGCCAATAGGCCAAGATGGGAAAGAAGACCAGGGAGGCGAAGGCGTACAGGGCGAACGAGCGCTTTGTCGTCATGGGTGAGGGCAGGGAAGGGGTGGTTATGCCCTTCCTAGAACAGGCAGATGAGTACTGCCTCAGGTAGCCCAGCCACCTGGACTCGTGCGGCCAGGGGAGACGATTGAGGTGATAGAGATAGTAGAATCCGACGGCCAGGCCGATCAAGGGCAGGGCGATCATGGCCGTGTACATCTGCCTGGGCAGCCTCTCTTTGTCGGAGGCCTCGCCATCGATCCGCTTCATAGACTCGATCTCCTCGTCGGCATCGGCCGTCGGTCCCAGCAAGGATTGAGCACGCTCCAGCAATCCCATGCGAATGGAGGCTTCCCTGCTAGCATGCTCGGAGAGCCTCCTGACCTGCTTGTAAGTGAGGATCGCCAACATGGCAAAGCCGGCGATGTACATAACCACATAGCCGAAGGCGAGGCCGTAAAGGCCTGGAAGCAATAAGGCGAAGGCCAAGAAGCCTCCGAGCCCGAAGGCCACCGCGGCCAGAGGCAGATATTTCCACCACCCGCCGATGATCTCATCCGCCTGGGGGCGCCGGCCGATGCCCTCCTCCAGCTTCTGCTTCCCGTTGCCCTTCGTCCCAGCGCTAGGACCCTTCAACTCGACGGGGGATGCCGACAATGTGCACACCAAGCCCAAGCTGTGCGGGTTATGGCGAGAGGCATACAAAACGTTAGCCGGGCTCACTTGCGGACGACGATCCCGGCGTAGCCGACGACCTCGGACATGGGATGGACGTCACCGGAGGTGGCGTACTTGAGGAGCTGGGCGCTCTTCCCTCCCACCGCCTCCAGCATGGACATCACCGGCCCGTAGCCGCACATGGAGACGTCCTTGCCCACCACCGTGGCCTCGACGCCCTGCGGGTCCAGGGCGAGTATCTTCTCTATGACGGCGCGGTCCTGCTTCTCCGCGAAGTTCGGAGGGACGTAATGTGAGAAGTCGCTGGAGGCGATGACGATGACGTCCCTTCCCTCGCACGCCTTCCTCAGCCTGGTACCGAGCTCCTTGGCCGTCTCGAAGTCCTGGAACGCCATGCAGATGGGGAGGAACTTGGCTGTTCGCGAGAAGTACTGAATGAACGGGACCTGCACCTCGATGGAATGCTCGTGCTGGTGCGCCGAGGGGTCCTCGTCCACCCACCCCCTAAGCTTCTTGGCAAGCTCCTTGTCCGTCTCGATCACGCCCAAGGGGGTGGTGAAGTCCTCGCTGGTCATGGCCACGCCGGAGCCGATGCCGTGATGGTTGGGGCCGATGACGACGAAGGTCTCGGGGAAACCCTCCTTGGCGATGGCGCCGAAGACGTGCGCGGCCACGGGGCCCGAGAACATGTACCCAGCGTGAGGGACCACCGCCCCCACTATGCTGCCCCTTCCCTTACCAAGGGGAGGGATCTCACCAGGTCCTATCTTGCTCCTGAAGCATTCCTCGATCTCCTCACGGAGCACCTTCTCCTTAGAGGAGTAGAAACGACCGGCGACGGCGGGATAGCGCATGCAGACCGGGAGAAATTTGGCAAAAGATGGATTAAAAGTTTTGCTTGAAGGGGTTTACGGCTCCCAGCCTAGAGGCTGGCTTCGAAGTCGTCTATGGTCTTGGTGAACTCCTCGTCCTTGGCGATCACGCCCTTCTCCTTGAGCATCTCGCGGGTGAGGAGCCAGTATACGCAAGCCAGCGCACGGCGGCCCTTGTTGTTGGTGGGGATGACCAGGTCGACGTTCCTGGTCTCGTTGTTGGCGTCGCACAGGGCGATGATGGGGATGCCGATGTTCATGGCCTCCGCCATCGCCTGCTGGTCGGCCGCGGGGTCCGTCACCATCAGGACCTCGGGCTCGGTATACTGGGGAAGCTGGGGGTTGGTGAGCGACCCGGGGATGAATCTTCCTTCCTTGGAGGTTATCGCGCCTATGATGCTGGTGAAGATCTTCACCGGCTTCTGGCCATATTGGCGGGCCGATACCACCATCACCCTCTCAGGGGGATAGCGGGACAGGAACTTCGCCGCTGCGCGGATGCGCGCGTCGGTCTGCTTCACGTCCAAGACGTACAGCCCATCGGACCGCACCTTGAAAATGAACTGCTTCATGTCGGCGCTCTTCTGCTGCGTGCCTATGTGAACGCCGGAAGTAAGATAGACATCCTCTGGTACAAGCAAATCAGCTTTTATCTCGTCGCTCATCTACAACCCTTCCATCAATCCCTCTTCACGTCTATGGGTATGACCTGCCTATCGAACTCCGTGCGAGCGATCTCGATTGGGTCGATAGTGCCCTCTGGTATATCGATGAGTACTGGCGCGCCGAGAGAAATCTGAAGCGCCCTGGCACCAATGATGCGAGCCTTCTCGAACCTGGTGTACTTCTTCATACAATCACCAATAAAGGGGTAAAGCCCCTAATTAACGGGTCCCTTATAAGCTTTTTGCAGCATTGGCCAGCCCGCTTCGGGCCCGCAGCGGTCTTGCCAGCATTCCCGTCCTCGACCATGGTCCCTTCATTTCCCTTGCAGCTTCCTTCGGGTGAAGGGGACAAGGCCGCCCTCGTCCAGGATGCGGATGAGGAAGGCAGGGAGAGGAGAGAACCCCAGCTGCTCGCCTCCTGGCAATAGAATCTTCCCCGCGTGCATATCGACCTCGATCATGTCGCCCTGAGCTATCCTCTTGGCGGCGCCCGGGCACACGATGACCGGCAGACCGATGTTGATGGCGTTGCGGAAGAAGATCCTGGCAAAGCTGTCGGCCACGATGGCCGCAACGCCAGCGTGCATGAGTGCCAAGGGCGCCTGCTCCCTGCTCGACCCGCAGCCGAAGTTCCTCCCCGCCACCAGTATATCGCCCCTCGTAACCTTCTTGGGGAACTCCGGGTCCACGCCCTCCATGACATGCGCGGCGAGGTTCTTGGGGGTGTAATCGTCCAGATATCGACCCGGGATGATCAGGTCGGTGTTGATATGGTCGCCGAAGACCCATGCCCTGCCCTTGATCATCTCGCCACCTCCCTTGGGTCGGCGATTTCCCCTTTCAGCGCGCTCGCCGCCACGGTAGCCGGCGATGCCAGGAACACCTCGGCCTCCGGTGACCCCATCCTTCCTCTGAAGTTGCGGTTGGTGGTGGAGATGCACCTCTCGCCGGCGGCGAGGAGGCCTTCGTGAGCGCCGAGGCACGGCCCGCACCCCGGGTTGAGAATGACCGCTCCGGACCTGGCCAGAGAGGCGATTATGCCGTTCTCGGAAGCCTCGATGTAAACGTCGCGAGATGCGGGGGCCACGATGAGCCTAACCTTCGGCGACGCCTCCTTCCCCCGGAGGACCTTCTCGGCCTCGGCCAGGTCCTCCAATCTCCCGTTGGTGCAGGAGCCAATGAACGCTTGATCGATGGGGACGCCAACTGCCTCCTCGACCGCGACCACGTTGTCGACGGCGTGGGGCTTGGCCACCTGGGGGCCGAGGCGAGACATATCGAACTCCATCGCCTCGAGCACCTTGGCGCTCGGGTCTGATTTCACGGCCTGGCATGCCCTCCCGCGAGCGGCCAGGAACTCCTTGGTCTTCGTGTCGGGGAAGCAGACGCCGGCCTTGGCGCCCATCTCAACGCTCATGTTGGACAATACCATCCTGCCAGATATAGACAGATCGTCCACGGCCTGGCCCACGAACTCCACGCACTTGTAATCGGCGCCGTCCGCCCCCAGGTCGCCGATGACCCTTAGGATCACGTCCTTGGCGGTGGTCCCGCTAGGCAAGGGTCCGCTCAGGACCAGCCTCAGCGTCTCCGGGACCTTGAGCCAGAGCTCCCCCGTCGCCCACACGGACGCCATCTCCGTGGCGCCGATTCCGGTGGAGAAGGCGCCCAGCGCTCCGTACGTGGTGGTATGGGAATCCGTGCCCACGATGAGCATTCCCGGCAGGACATGCCCCTTCTCGGGGAGCACCTGGTGGCATACCCCGGCGCGGAGATCATAGAAGGTGGGGACGCGGGAGGATCGGACGAACTCCCTCACGGCCTTGTGCCCCTCCGCGGCCTTCACCGTGTTGGCTGGCACCCGGTGATCGAAAAGCAGTATCACCTTGCTCGGGTCCCACAGTTCCTTACCGCCCATCTCCTGGAAAGCCTTGAGCACCAGGGCGGAGTTCTCATGCGACATGGCCAGGTCGATCCTGGCGGTCACGATGTCCCCAGCCGAGGCATCCATTCCGCTTGCCCGTGAGAGGACCTTTTCCGCGAAGGTCTTGGCAGCCATCAGGTGAGCGAACAAGGATGCCCATTAATAACGATGTTGGTCATGAGGGCGGGACCTGGCCTATTGCTTGCCTTCCCGCAGCATGCTGCTGAGCCGCTGGAAAAGGATCTTCCAGGTCAGGTAACCTACCACCTTCCCGTCCTTGTCCACCACCGGGAGATGGCGAATCTTCTTGGCGGTCATGAGGTCCAGGGCGGCATCAAGCGTGGTGGTCGGGGAGACGGTGATAACCGGGCTGGTCATAACCTTGTCCACCGTCAAATAGAGGAACTTGGACTGGGACTCTAGATATCGGCGCAGCAGGTCCCTCTCGGTGAATATCCCCACCAACTTGCCAGACCTGTCAACCACCAGGACGCTGCCCACGTCCTTCTCCACCATCAGCTCTATGGCGCTGATCACCGCGTCCTGGGGGTCGACCACCTCCCGCTTGGGGGACATGAGGTCGCGCACCATATGGCCGGTCATATCGATGTGTATTGCGTGACGGATACCATATAATGATGCGTCGCCCCTCGGCAGAGATGGCCCTAGCATAGATTCTTGGTGATGGCGGTAGCTAGCTTCCTCACCTTGGAATGGGCGGCGATGGGGATGGCAAGGGTTACGGTCTTCGATGGCGCGGATTGCATCGGCGGAAACAAGATTCATCTGGAATTCGACGGCAAGGGTCTGTTCTTCGACTTTGGCCAGAACTACAAGCGCATGAGCGAGTACTACACCGACTTCCTCAAGCCGCGCTCCTCCCGGGGCATCCATGACTTCTTCGAGATGGGACTCATCCCGGACATCCCTCAGATCCGCCCGGACTCCATCAGCATGGACGTGGACCGAAGCCGCCAGGTCAAGCTGAGGGTCGACGCCCTCTTCGTTTCGCACGCCCACATGGACCACATCGGCCACGCAGGGTTCCTGGACTTCAATGTGCCCTTCGTCGCCTCTCCCATGACCGCTGCCATCATGAAGGCCATGAAGGACTGCGGCCAGAGGGGCTGCGAGTCCGATTGCGTGTACGGCCAGCCGAGGGAGCGGGACCCCGAGGATGGGCGGATCGTCAAGAGCGTCAGGATGAAGAAGGGCGACATGTACCAAGGAAGGAACTTCCTCCTCACCTCGCCCCCGTCCGAAGAGCTGCGTGAGTTCTGGGAGAAGAGCGTGTACAAATACGAGATCGACGCCGGCGAGTTCTTGGACAGGAGCTTTCTGGACTTCGATTTCCGGTCCTTCGATGTCGACCATTCCATCTACGGAGCCACGGCGTTCGCGGTGGAGACCAGCGAGGGCCATGTGGTCTACACCGGCGACCTGAGGCGACACGGGCGCTATCGCAAGCGCACAGACGACTTCGTAAAGGAGGCGGCGGCCCTCGAGCCAGCGGCGCTGATAATCGAGGGGACTCGGACCACGAGGGGGGAGGCGGCTGCCTACGTGGATGAGGAGGTGGTAAAGGAGACCTGCCTGGAAGCAGTGAGGGACGAGGGGTCCCTGGTCATAGCCGATTTCTCGCCTCGGAACTTCGAGCGCCTTGACACGTTCATGGAGATAGCGCAAGAGACCGAGAGGAGCCTGGTGGTCACGAAGAAGGACGCCTACTACCTCCAGGCGATCCAGAAGGTCGACGGCCGGGAGCGCATCGAAGGGGTGAGGGTCTTCGGGGCGCTGAAGGCGCAGGAGAGCGGGGTGGAGGAGGCGGCCTGCCGCTGCCTGGACGAGGTCCTGGACCCCCGAACGATCGCCGAATCCCCTGAGAAGTACATCCTGTGCTTCTCCTACTTCGACATTGGGAACCTGCTGGACATCAAGCGAAAGGGCGGCACCTATGTCTACTCCAACAGCGAGGCGTTCAACGAGGAGCAGGTGGTGGATTTTAGGAGATTGAGCAACTGGCTGCAATTGTTCCGATTGAAGGTGAAGGGGTTCTCCATGACCGGGGAAAGGGGGAACGAAGAGCCAGTCTTCGATAGGAGGTACCATGCATCGGGCCACGCGTCCCTGGAGGACCTGGTCGAGGTCATAGGGGAGATAGGAGCGAAGAAGGTGATCCCGGTCCATACGGAGGACCCGATGCCGCTCGGCCATGCGGGCATAAGGAATCTGGTGACGGTGGTCTTAGGGAAGTCGATCGAGATCTAGACCTTCAGATCTATCTCGCTCGTCGGACTCGACCTTCTCGTCTCGGGAGGACAGCACGGAGAAGGCCAGGGCCGAGGAAAGCATGCACGCCTGGTGCATGGCCGCGTCCGACCTGCGCTTCGGTGAGAGCAGGCGGAGACAGAGATCAATGAAGATTGGGGAGGGGTTGGCCACATCCTCCCCCAGCCGGATGGCGCTTGGAAACGGATGCTCGACGGCGATCTCCGATTCGCGTCGGTCATGGAACCAGCCCAGAGGCCCAACGGCCACGCTTCCGTCCTGGATATAATGAAGGGCACGCCCTAGGCACCATATGGCATCCTCCTCCCTGCCCTCCAGGTGCGCCATCCTGGCCGTTGTCAAAAGGCTCCTGATGAAGCGCTTAGATGCCCGATGATGCCTGACCCGACGGCGCCTTAACAAGACGCCCTCCTTGACGACCACCTTGTCGCCTTCCCTGTCGGGCTGGATCGACCCCTCCCGCAAGACCCTACTCAGGCCCTCCGGAAGGCCCAGCTGGTAGCTCACGGCATCAGCGATCTCCAGATGGCTCTTCCACTTCATCCCGTCCCCGTGACGTGTATATTATGAAATATATAAAATGATAAGGATGCCCTCAGTCGGTCGCCTCGTCCTTGGTCGGGACCTTGCTCCCGTCCGATGACGATGTCTTCTGCTTTGGAGCCCTCAATCTCCGCCATCCAAAATAAATCAGGACGGCCGCGACGACCAGGAGGGCGATGCCGAGCACCATCAGCTCAGGGCTCGCCCAATACCCGCCCAGATACTTGCCCGCTCCCTCGATCGGGGATTGGCTGCTCGGCTCACCCCCGGACATGGAAACATATCGGGGCAGCCCGCTGAGTATAGCGGCGAAGGCCCCGACTATCAGCATCAGGGTGAGCGAGAATACGATGATTATCTTGGTGTTCTCCCCAGGGGAGACCACGTCGCGAGCCTTCCAGGAAAGGCCGTAGTAGACGAAACCGTGGTCCTCGTAGCGATTGACCAGCTCTCCCTCCTCCAGCTTCTTCAGGTGCCGGTGTACCGCCGCCTTGTCTATGCTGAGCTGGTCCGCCAGCTGCGCCACCGTCCTCCTCTGGGGGTGGAGGGCCTTGAGTATCTCCATGCGGCTGTCGGAGGCCAGAGCGAATAGGGCCTTCTTGTCCAGCTCGACCTTCATCTTGTCGCCCCTACCGTAAGAAAAGGAGGATGGGGTGCTTAACCCCTTGTCCGCGCCCGCTTCCATCATCTTACGGCTCCGATGGCGGCTACGCTCCCCTCGGCCATTAGGATCGGCATGTAGTCATAGTCGATCTCTTTGTAGACCAGCTTGGCTTGCGCGCTAAGGTCGATCAAAGAGTTGACGTAGATGGTCGTGTCCGAGATGCCATAGAGCCAGTCCCCGATGAACTGGGTGCGCATCATGTACTCCCCTGGCCCGGGAGCGACGATGCCTTTAAACGAGATATCGTCATGGCCGATGACGAAGACATAGGCCCCCGAGGTGCAGTTCCAGGAGTAGGGGTCCCAGGAGGAGACGGGTATTATCAGGCTCCCGGTCAGCGGGTCGAACGTGACCGCCTTGTGGTCCCAGAGGGCTTCGGAGGAGGACCAACCTGGAACGACCAGGCTAGAGAGCTCCTTGGGATTGGCCGGGTCGGACACGTCGAAGAGGGACAGTTTGATCGACCCGTTCTGCATGCCTATGCCTACCAGCTTATCGTCTCCGACGGGATGCAGGTACGAGGAGAAACCAGGTATCTCGAGCTGGCCCTGGACCTTCGGAGCGGTCGGGTCGCTGAGGTCGATAACGAAGAGCGGGTCCACCTGCCTGAAGGTCACTAGGTACAGCATGTCCCCGGAGAAGCGGCATGAGTAGATGCGCTCTCCCGGCGCCAGGTCCTCGAGGGCGCCGACTATGGCGAGGTCGCCGTTCAGGACATACACGGCGTTGCGCTGGTTCTCCCAGCTGAAGGTGGTGGCCACCCTAAGCAGCCCGTCCCGCTCGTCCATGGAGAACTGGTTGAGCAGGTAGCCAGGCACTTCCCCGCGGGCCTTTGCCTCCATCCTGAGGCCGTCGAGGGTTATCTTGTAAATGGTGGTCGTGGCGCTGTCCGCGCTCACGGCAACCCCCACGGCGGTCGCGTTGGTGGATTCGAGCATGCTTACGGTGCCTTCACCGTTCCATCTCTGGTAAGTCAGGTACATGGCATCGGTGGACACGTACACCGTCGAGGCGTATCCGGTCAGTATGGAGGTGAGGCTGGTCCCCATGCTCCCCACGTCGAGGGCCAGGACGTTCAGGAAGGATGAGGGGTCGCTGCACCCTGGGTCGTAGTGGACATCGGTGATGGAGACGTCGCTCGCATCGGCGCCCCACCACTCCTCGGGCAGCGCCACGGCCGAATCAAAGGACCATAGGTAGTGTTGTGTGATCACGTAGACGACGCCATCGCTCAGGCGGCTGGTCACGCCGTAGCCCGATACCCCGGCCGTTCCGACCAGGGACGGCGTCCCATCGCCGTCCATCGAGAAGACCGAGAGAAGGGTCCTTTCCTCTGGCATGCGCCAAACGGATGGCGCTAAGACCTTGTACGAATCATTGCCAGCATAGTATGGAAGATAGGGTCCGATCACGGAGACGACGGCCACTAGCCTCTGATCACTAAGATAGATTCCCTGGATCCATGCCGAATAATTCTCTCCCAGGCCCAGTGCCTGCTTCATGTCGATGGTCGTAACATTGGACAACCGCTCCGGCGGATAGGCCTTGACGATGGATATCGAACCGCCCGTGGCCATGTACAGGAAATTGCCGTCCGTCTTGACGCAATCTGCCTCATCGACCCCTTCCACCTGGACGTTGGTGGTCGAGTGACGGACCGAGTCGCCCCCGGGGCTGCTGCTCGCTGCCTCCATTGGGTAGCTCTTCCAGATGCCGCTTTGCTGGGATTGGTGCACGAATTCCTGGAATTGATGCTGCGTCCTGAAGGCAGGGAGCATCCCCGAGGCATCGGCATCGTCCGTCGCCGCAAGGATGACGAAACCTCCGGACAGCATTAGGCCGAAGGCGATCAGGAGCGCGATGATGGCCAAATCTCGTCTTTCGCTCATGCTCTATCGAGCATAGATTCGGGGAAGGGGTATACGTACCGCTCCTTACTGTTGACTTTTTCGTCAACGCCCATCCAAAATGATAATGAGCAGGGATTCGCATCAACGAATGGCGGAAAATGCCTGAAGAGGGTAAGGGTAGTCAGCGTGCGGGCTTGGCCTTTGGTTACCTGGCCATTTGCGCAGCCGTCGCCATCCTGGTCTCCTGGTACCTGGACGTGTGGTGGTACTTCTTCCCCATCATGATGATCGCCGGAGGCACCTATCTCCTAGCGATCGCACTGCTGGCATCGACCGCGTACGGCGCCAAGCGCGGCTCCTATTTCATCTATCTCCTGCTATGGGGCGGGCTGCTGCTGGCGCTAGGAGTGATGTGGATCGTGAACGACCTGTACCCGGGCAACGCGATTTTCCTGGTCATATTGTTCCTGGTGTTCATCGGGGTCGTGGCCATCCTCAGCTATCTCGTTAGAAGGCGGGGATGAGCTCTCGCTCTCGTTGGTCGGGGTTGTTTTTCCCAATCTCTATATAATGGAAAAGGGACATCGGGGCCGATTATCCGGAGGATACCGATGCACGCGATGACAGAGCAATTCATGCACAACGCCTTCGCCGGGGAGTCCATGGCCCATATGCGGTACATGGTCTATGCGGAGGCGGCGGATAAGGACGGGTTCAAGAACGTGGCCAGGCTGTTCAGGGCCGTGGCCTTCGCCGAGGAGATCCACGCTACAGGCCACATGAGGCGAGCGCCGTTCAAGATGGGGTCGGTAGCGGCCGAGGCCCCGTTCGGGGTCGGCAAGACCGCTGAGAACCTGGCATACGCAGTGGCCGGGGAGACCTACGAGATCGAGGAGATGTACCCCATCTTCATGGAGACGGCGAAGCTCCAGGGCGAGAAGCTGGCCTTGACTTCGTTCGATTGGGCCTACAGGGCAGAGAAGGTGCATCAGAAGCTGTACCTGGAAGCCAAAGCACTGGTGGACCAGGGAAAGGACTGGCGCTCATCAACGGTCCAGATCTGCTCGACCTGCGGCTGGACGGTCGAAGGGGATGCCCCGGACGTCTGCCCCGTGTGCGGGGCCAAGAAGGCGGCATTCAAGCCTTTCTGAGGCCGTGAAGCTCCGAAACCTTTTCATTCCATCACCTTGGCCCCGTTTATGCGGGACAGGCATGCGAACACTTATCTGCCGTATCCAATGATACGCTGAGCGAGCGAGATGAGAGACGGACGAGACCTAAGGAAGCTGGTGGACAGCAAGCGCTTCCTCTTCTTCGGCGGCAAGGGCGGAGTGGGCAAGACCACCATGGCCGCGGCCACGGCCCTATGGCTGGCCGACCAGGGATACAAGACCTTGGTCATCGCCACCGACCCCACCATATCGCTGTCAGCGACATTCGAGCAGAAGATAGGCGAGACTGAGGTCACCCCGATAAAATGCTCATGCAATCTCAGCGGGCTGAACATCAACCCCAAGAAGGCCATGGGCGTCTTCCAGAGCAGGATGACAGGGATGATGGAGGGATTCTCATCCCTCTTCGGCAGCGAGCTTCTCTCCACCCCCTGCACGGAGGAGATCGCCGCGTTCGATCAGTTCGTGTCGTACATGCAGGACACGGAGCATGACAAATTGGTGTTCGATACCGCGCCGACCGGGCAAACCCTCAGGGAGCTGAGCATGCCCTTCGACTGGTCAGGATACATATCCAATCAGATCAAGCACCGCCGCGAGCTCTCGGAGGCCCTTGGCTTCGTATATGACGAGGGGATGATCGAGGACCTAAAGGAAGAGAAGGCCCGATACGATAACGCGGTGAAGGGGCTTGCCGATGAGACTGTGTCCGCATTCAATATGGTCACCTTGCCCGAGAAGCTGCCGATAGAGGAATCGGCACGGGCCGTGGAGGACCTGGCCAAGTTCGGGATCAAGGTGCCGTCCATGATCGTGAACGAGGTGATCCCGCGCAGCGTCCTCGAGGGCAATTGGTTCCTGGAGAGGCGCCGGGCCACCCAAGAGAAGTATCTGGACGAGATCGGGAAGAGGTTCAAGGAGCTCATCGTGAAGGAGGTGCCCCTCTTCGAGACGGACATCTACGGGGTCGAGAGCCTGCGTAAGGTCGGAGGTCATCTGTATGGCTGAGAAGCTGAAGCTTACGCTCCTTTCCTTCGCCTGTTGCAACCCGAAGCTGGCGGTCCATGACAAGTCCTACCTCGAAAGGATCAAGGAGGCGCTGGCGAGATTGGGGGCGGAGGCGGATATCGAGCTGGTCCATGCCACCGACGCCATGATGTCCAGGAGGTATGGCTTCATGTCCGACATCATCCCGTTGTTCGACAAGTACGGCCAGGCCGCGACCCCCGCCCTCTTCGTGAACCAGAAGCTGGAGCTTTACGGAGGGGTCCCGACCGTCGACAAGCTGGTGGAGGTCCTGGGGAAGTATCACAAGGCATGACCCGTGGGCGGGCTGCGTTCGTGCTACTCGGATGTTCATTGATAACCAATTTATCGTCCTATCTTTCTAATCGATTCCATGAGCGAGCGCCTGAAGAAGGACCTTGTCGCAAGATGCAGGGAACTGGGAATAGACATGGTGGGTGTGGCGCCCGTGGAGCGATGGGACGAGCCCCCCTTCGAACCGTGGGTCCCGGAGGAGTTCCGGCCCAAGGCCGTTTATCCCGAGGCCAGGTCCGTGGTGGTGATAGGGCTGCCGGTGACGCTCCCCGTCCTCGAGACCTCGCCATCCATCCACTACCACCAGCTGTACAAGACCATCAACGAGATCCTGGACCAGTCAACATATTGGATATCCAATTTCCTTAACCAGCGGGGGCATGCCTCGCTGTTCATCCCCAGGGACGGATATGGGCACATCCAGCTTATGAAGGAGAGACCCCTGGCCTTTTTCTCGCATCGGCACGCCGCCTATCTGGCAGGGCTCGGCACGTTCGGCCTCAACAACATGGTGCTGACCAAGGAGTACGGCCCAAGGGTCCGCTTTGGGAGCGTCCTGACGACCGCCGTCCTTCCCGGGGACCCTTTGATGTCGGAGCAGCTCTGCACGAGATGCATGCGCTGCGTGGACGTCTGTCCCACCAAGGCCCTTGGGGAGAAAGACTATCCCAAGAGCATCACCGACAAGGTCGCCTGCGCCACCCGTGCGGTCGACCTCGCGGGCAAGTTCGCATCCCCATGCGGGTTCTGCATCAAGGTCTGCCCCATCGGCGAGGACCGCAAGTTATTCCAGCGCGAGGACTTGGACATTTACGACGAAGAAGACCAGAAATTCACCAAGCATCATAAGGCCTGGAAGCACACCAGGTCATACGGCTCTAGAAAATAGAACGGAGGCTCAGTGTCGGCCCCCGACCCAGGATTCAGGTGGAGCTAGGGCAGCTCCGTCTTGGCCAGATAGTATGAAACGGCCATGTTCTTCTTCTTGACCTTGACCACTCCCTTCTTCTCCAGCTCCTGTAGCGCGTTCATGCACTGCGCCTTCGGCAGCTTCGAGAGCGCGGTGACCTTCTCGGCGCTCAGCGCCTTTTCCTCGCCTATCGCGGCCGCCAGCTTCATCGCGTTGAACAATTTCTCAGCTTGAGGTGTAACGGTAGCCATGCAACTGAGAGAAAGTTAGCCAGTGCATATAACTATCGGTGGGGGGAGCCAGGCAGTGTGATACATGAAATTCATGGTCTGACCCTTATGAGGAATTCGAGAGATTTGCTCTCATCCCAAGAAGAAGCGATTATTAGCCATAATCGCATTCTGACGATTCCAAGGCCAAGGATGAGAGTCTACATAGTCGGGAACGCGAACGTGGGCAAGTCCCTATTATTCCATCGGATAACTGGCCTAAAGGTCATATCCTCTAACTATCCAGGAACAACTGTCGACCTCACCGAGGGGGTCAGGACCATCGATGGTAAGGAGATGACCTTCTACGACCTCCCAGGGACGTATTCTCTGACTGGTGTAAGCCAGGACGAGCACATAGCCTTGGACATGCTCACCGAGGAAAGACCGGACAAGGTGATCGTCCTCGCCAACGCCACGGTGCCCCTGCAGAGCCTGATATTGGTGCTGCAGCTCCTCGAGCTAGGGTACGATGTGGTCCTCGGCCTGAATTTCATGGACCGGGCCAGGAACAGGTTCAAGATAGATGTCGAAGGAATAGGGGAGGAGCTCGGCATCCCGGTCATTCCCATGGTGGCCAGGACGGGCGAGGGCGTCGACCTGCTACTCAATGCGTTGGTCTCCGGGAAGAGGCGGGCCATGCCCGCACAGATGACCTACAGCGATGACCTCGAGGGGGCCATCGAGGACGTCGAGGACAAGCTGCGGCCGATGAGCCTTGGATTCAGTTCAAGGGGGTTGGCCATCAAGGCTCTGGAAGGCAACCATTACTTCCTTGAGACCCTCCCGCCGGAGATCGCCGAGATGGCTAGGCTCCTAGGGCGTACCACAGGGGACGGAGAGAGCATCGGCGAGAGGATAGGGAAGGAACGGCAGGGACACGCAGCGAGGGTCGTCTCCGCGCGCTTCGAGCCGATCGCGCATGCCGAGAGCCTGTCCGAGCGCATCTCGAGGTGGACGCTCCAGCCTGTCACTGGGACATTGATCTTCATTTCGGTTTTGCTGGGCCTGTTCTTACTCATCGTGTTCATAGGGGGATTCATCGCGGTCCTGGTGCACGATGCCTATACGACGCTCTTCGGCCCCCTGTTCCAGGATCTCGGCGAGCTGATAGGAGGGAAGCCTGGCGAGGCCATTTCCAGCGCGATCTACCTTAGCATAGAGGGCATCCTGTTGATCGTTGTGCCATACGTCATCCCCTTCTTCATCCTGCTCGGCGTGCTCGAGGATTCCGGCTACATGCCACGCATGGCGGTGCTAGTCGACCGAGCAACGAGCAAGCTCGGCATCAACGGGAAGGCCATAATACCGATGATGGTGGGGATGGGCTGCAGCGTGCCGGCCATCCTGGGGACGAGGATAATGGAATCCAAGGGGGAGCGCCTGGCCTTGGCGATCCTGATCGTGATGGCGATCCCGTGCTCGGCCCAGACCATAATAATCCTCGGTACCGTCGGATTGTACAGCGGCATCGAATATGCCGTCTTCATCTACGTCTTCTTGTTGACGCTGCTGGTGGTGGTCGCGCTTGTCGTTAGGAAGCTGATGAAGGTCCGGCCAACGCCATTGAGGATGGATCTGCCAGAGATGACCGTTCCAAGCGCCGGGAACGTGCTGATCAAGACCTACCTTCGTTCCAAGGACTTCGTGGTCATCGCCTTCCCCATACTGCTCGCTGGAAGCCTGGTCCTTCAGTTCCTCATGGTATATGGTATCCTCGACGAGCTCGTCGAGCCCCTAGCCCCATTCACGGTGGGCTTCCTGGGCCTTCCTGCGGTCACAATAGTGGCGTTCATCTTCGGGATCGTCCGCAAGGAGATGACGATCCAGATGCTCTTCGTGCTCTTCGGAACCACGAACCTCGCCCTTTACATGACCGCCGACCAGTTCCTCATCTTCGCCATCATAATGGCCACGTACGTTCCATGCCTGGCGGTGAGCGTGGCGATCACCAGGGAGTTCGGACTTAGGTCGGCGGCGATAATCTTCACTGGGACCATCATCTTCTCGTTTCTTTTGGGCGGATTGTTCAATTTCTTATTGACTGGAACATGAAATCCTAATGAAAAAAGTTGACAAGCGAGGTAGGACCGAATGGCCCTTTCTAATTCCGCATGGCCCCGTTTATCGCGACCTCGGCGATGTCCATAGCGTACATGGTAGTGCGGATTATCGAGTCGATCACCGAGGTCCTAACCACAGTCGATGTGTTCCCAGGGGCTCGCGAGCTCCCACCCAAGTCCTGGCAGCGCTGGACTAGGCTGTCACCTTGATCGATGATGCCGTTTGCCGAGGTAATGTCCTTGAGGAAGAACGCTTGCATGGCCATGTCCAATATCTTGATGGCCTGCTCGCTCAATTCGCCTATCTCCCCGAGATCGCTGATCTTGCTATTGGAATTGGCCATGATGACGGCGTTGTTCGCAATCTTCTCGGCGTGGTCGCCTATCCGCTCTATCCCCCTTGCCACAAGCATGAGGCTCATTCCTTCGAATATGTCGACGCCTATCTTCTCGCTCAGCTTACGGTCCTTCAGGATTAGATTGTATTGCTTGACCGCCATCCAATAGAGCCGGTCGACGTCCGCGTCCCGATCTATTACGTCCTTTGCCAGCGCTTCATCCGCCTCCTTCAATGAAGCGATGGCGTCCTTATGCATGCTATCGACGATGAGGTGCATTCTGCGCACGCACTTCTCTTGGGGCAGCTCGACGGGGTCCGATAGGTCATGAAGGATTATGGTATTGCTCGTTTCCTCGATAACCTCGGGTCCTATGACCATCCTGGATATCTCCTTCACACCGTGCTTCAACTCCAGGTCCAGCCGCCCTTTCGACCTGACCTCGATTATGTTGTATCCAGCCAGATAGGCTCCAATAAGTTTCCTGGTGAGATGCTCCTTGGTCTCGTCTTCCTCGACCATTATGACCTTTCTGCTCTCCTCCTTCTCCTCCTGCATCCTTGGATCGATAGAGATCGTGCCGTCATTCAGAGCCCTCACCACAACAGGTGTGCCCGCCTTGATGGAATTGGCCTGAATCCAGTCCTTAGGCAACGATACTGTCATTGTCGACGCGCCTGTTTTCTGTACACGTCTTATTTCCAATTCCATTACTCCTTGTCAGTTTTGAAGATATATCAGTAGATAATGTACTTACAATATATACTGTATATAGACAAACTTTCACAAATATATATAAATATATTCTACATTGCATACGAATATAAGAGTACGTAATTTTCAGACATTTCGAGGAAATGAACCTAGGGATAAGGCCATACCGTGGAAGGTCGGGCACACCACCTTCATATCGTAAGCTTTCCTTCAAACCAGTGCTGCCCAAAGAGCCGAAGTCCCTCAGGTTCCTTTTTTCATATGAGGTGGCTTGAATGGAGAAAAAGACGATGTATATCGTCGTCGGGGTTGTGGCGATATTGCTCATCGCGGCGGTTGCGGGAGCTTTGGTGTTGTCCAATAATGACAATAATAATAACAACAACCAGGTGACGACGATCACGGAGAAAGGCTCCGATACCATGTTGGAGCTGGTAACCTCGTGGTCCGAGGGATACCACGCCTATGACAAGAATGTCAGCGTCGAAGTCGCCGGCGGAGGCTCAGGTGTCGGAATAAACGCATTGATCAATAACCAAATCGATGTCTGCGCAGCCTCGAGGCCGATGACCGCTTCTGAGATAAAGTCTGCCAAGAACAACAGTGTTAACCCCGTTGAATTCAAAACGGCCATTGATGGGATAGCAATCATAACCCATACTGGGAATCCTATCACAACGCTCACCATAGAGCAGCTGAGGGGTATCTATAATGGTACCTATACCAACTGGAACCAGGTTGGTGGGAATGATCTGCCGATCGTTCTCTACGGAAGGCAGAGCACCTCCGGCACATACGCCTACGTACAAGAGGTCGTCCTGCTCAAGGGACCATATTCTACCTCTATGCAACAACTCCAGGGGAATAACCAGATTCTCTCAGCCGTCCAAACGGATACAAAGGGCATAGGCTACATCGGCATTGGATACGCCAAGGGCAAGACCGGAATCAACATATTGGATTTGAAGAAGGATGCCAGTTCGATGGCCTTCTCACCTTTAAACGAGACGGCCGTCCTGACTCAGAAGTATTCCCTGTCTAGGTATCTCTATCTATATACCAACGGAGTTCCGACAGGTGCAATAAAGGACTTCATGACCTGGGTCATTGTCACAGGCGGACAGACCGTTGCTTCAGACATGGGTTTCTACGCATTGCCTTGGTATGACATCGAAGAAGGAAAGGGAATATTGGGCCTTATGCCCCCCCAGACTGTGACCGAGAAGGGTTCAGACACTATGCTCGAACTCGTTACCTCCTGGTCCGAGCAGTTCCATGAGAACAAGAGCTGGATCAGCGTCGACGTTGCAGGTGGGGGATCAGGTGTTGGGATCAGCGCGCTCATCAACAAACAGATAATGGTTTGCGCAGCCTCTCGCCAAATGACCTCATCGGAGATCTCACAAGCGAACACAAATGGCGTGCATCCCACAGAATTTAAGGTCGCCATCGACGGCATCGCCATAATTACGCACACCGGCAACCCGATAACCAACCTGACAATTGAGCAGCTGAGGGGCATCTACAACGGTACGTACACCAACTGGAACCAGGTCGGTGGCCCAGATCATGGCATCGTCCTGTATGGCAGGCAGAGCACCTCTGGCACATACGCCTATGTCCAAGAGGTCGTGCTGCTCAAGGGGGCATATTCGTCCTCGATGCAGCAACTTCAGGGCAACAATCAGATCGTCGCAGCCGTTCAGACGGACCCCTATGGCATCGGTTATGTGGGCATAGGGTATGCCAGGAGTGCGACCGGAATCAACCTGTTGGAACTCAAGAAGGATTCCAGCTCGATCGCTTACTCGCCTTTGAACGAGAGTGCCGTTCTGTCCCAGATGTATTCCCTGTCTAGGTACCTGTACCTCTACACGGACGGAACACCGACGGATGGCACATGGCACTTCCTAAACTGGATCCTTGACGCCAAGAAGGGCCAGCAAGTTGCGGTGGAGATGGGCTTCTACGCGCTCACATCCGATGTGCTCAGCGCGATGAGAGCGAAGCTGATCTGATAAAATGCACCATTTAAACCTTTTTCCTTTCCTCCAATATTTTCCTTCCCTTCCATACACTTCGCGGACCGGGTTCGAAATATGAAAGGATGAGCAGAAAATGGCCAAGAAAGTGCGGAGTCCAGCAAAGAGGAGGAGCATCCTCGATAATGGCATTCGCTACGCGTTCGCTATGGTGTCTACTTTCTCGGTTCTTGTACTAATTCTCGTTGCGGTTTTCCTCTTCATTAACGCTATCCCGGTTTTCAAAACGGTAACCCCTTCCGCGTTCTTCTTTGGCACGGTTTGGGACCCGACCAATCCTCTGAACCCGTTATATGGTATTGTACCATTGTTCGTGGCCACGGTTTTAGTCACCTTGGTCTCGACAATTATCGCGGTTCCCATTGGATTGGGTTGCACCATTTATCTGGCGGAATTGGCCCATCCTAAGATCAAGGCAGTAATGAAACCAGCCATCGAGGTGCTGGCAGGAATTCCATCGGTGGTATTGGGCTTCTTTGCTTTGCTGGTCCTCGCCACTTGGATCCAAAACATCTTCGACCCAGTCAATCGGCTCAATCTCTTCGTAGGGGGGGTGATGCTCTCCGTGATGATGATCCCCATCATGGTGAGCCTCTCAGAGGATGCCATCAATTCTGTCCCCAGGGGATTGAAAGAGGCTTCCTACGCACTTGGGACCACAAGATGGGAAACGATATCCAAAGTAATACTGCCCGCGGCAAGACCCGGCATAATTGCGGCCGTGATGCTGTCCATTGGTAGGGCAGTTGGTGAGACAATGGTAGTCGTAATGGCATGTGGTAATGCTCCTCACCTCACCTTCGATATTTTCTCTTCGGGATTAACGATGACGGCGGCCATCGCCAATGAAATGGGGGAGGTGGCGTTCAACACCACTCATTACTATGCATTGTTCATGGTGGGTTTGGTGCTCTTCGCCATCACCTTCTCGCTGAATCTCGTTGCCGACTGGGTGCTTAACCGGCAGGAGGAGCGATACTGATGAATCGCAAAGTCAAGCAGAACCTCCTGTTCATGTTGTTTCGCTTATGTGCCATATTAGTCGTTTTGACCCTTGTGATATTGGTTGGCTATGTAGTCTTAAATGGCATAGGTGTGCTCAGCTGGAGCTTTCTCACAGAATTCCCCCGCCATGGTTTTACCGAGGGCGGTATTTTTCCAGCCATCGTGGGGACCTTCTATCTCATCGGGATCGTTCTCATAATCGCAGTCCCAATCGGTGTGCTGACCGCGATATATGTCGTGGAATATGCCGACCAACCTTTGATACCTACTGACAAGGTAAAAGCCCGGTTGAGAGAAATTGCTTTCAGACTTCATTTACGCAAGAATACAGCCCCCCGGCCAAGCAAGAGAAAGAAATCAAAGCGACACGGCTCTCAGAGACTGTTCTATCGTGCTTTGCGCATCGTTATAACCAATCTTGCCGGCGTGCCCTCAATCGTCTATGGTCTGCTCGGCTTTGGAGCATTGGTGATATTCTTCAACTTCGGTCTGA